>CAOXUF010000055.1:0-7821 GCA_948560485.1 uncultured Eubacterium sp. | reverse complement strand
CAGGGGCAAAAGATTGAGGACTCTTCGGAGTCCTCTTCTATTGTGAGGTACAAATGACTAAGGGCAAGTTTTACTTTTTATCAGATGAATATTGTAATAAATTCTCAAAACATGGTGTAATGGCAAATAAGGAAACCACTTCTAACGGTTTGCATCGAAGACCATGTTTTTATGCAATTCAAGATATCAAAAATGAAAATATCTATTGGATGATCCCTATTTCTTCACAAATTGAAAAATATCGAAATATTTTAGAAGAGAAATTAGAACGTTATAAAGTATATGATGGTTTAGAATTTGGGTATGTTCAAGGCAGAGAAGCAGCATTTCTTTTACAAAATATTTGTCCCGTTACAGAAAAATATATTGTTGAAAAGTATACAGATGAACATACTGGAAAAGATGTGTCTATTCCAAATGATTTAATGAGAAAAATTGATGCAAAAGCCAAGAAGATAATGAATAAATATTATCAGGGAACTAAAATTGTTATAACAGATTTAAAGTATATATTTGATCATTTATAATCAAAGTCTGATATACATAAATTGAATTCATTAACGCATTAATGACCGTGCTTTGGCGAGTGGCGGTCATTTTTGCGTCTTTTATCAAGAAATCTGACTATGTACGCAGAGATTACTCCGCTAACAATGCCAGTTACTAAAGTAAAAATTAGTAATTCACAAAATGTCACTTCTTTATTACCCTCCTTTCTTAGCAAGGGTATCTATCCGATAAACAGAACATTGCTGTCCTGACGTGACTCAAACCACCTAATTTACCATCCCATCTAGCCTAAATGAAACGTTGGATGCTGCTTGCAAATATTATTCTACATATTATCCTATATTTTGTCAAATTAAACATACTTCAAGTTAGATCTGTATATTTGAATTAAGATTCATATTTGAATCATTTTTTATCAAGAATAGAATTTTATATTTACTAAATAGTAACAACCAAAACTATAATAGGCTGACAACCGTCAAGAAAAGTGTTGAGAGGTTCGTGACATCTGCGTTAATGATGAACTTATTTTGATTTGCGAATAGCACTGCTATTAAAACTGGATATCCGGAGTCCAATGACAGCTAGTTCGCGCTTTATGCTGTTGATCACACATATTACACTGTTGGTTATCTGATAAACAATCAGATGCAGAAATTATCAATCTGCTAATATAGTGTGACATTATGGAGAGTATCACACTCTCCTATTTTCATGGATGTATGAGCGGAATTGGCATCGCAGCGGTCTGTAAAATCGTGGCTTCGGCATTCCTGGTTCGAGTCCAGGGACACCCACTATCAAATCGTACAATATTAAAAGAAAGTTGGTGAATAAATGGCAAGAAATCTCAATATGACCGAAAATAACCTATCTATCGGTCAAGTCAAACGGATTACTTCTGGCTGTGGCTCCAGATTGGATTATGTAGAACTACTATTTAGTGACAGAGTTAAGGCGCAGTTCTCTCCTAAGGGAAATACGCTGCAGTTTACAATATCAGATCGGACTCTTGATATGTCTGATTTAAATTGTTTATTAGATAAAGATACATTGCGAAATCTTATAATCGCATTTAAAGATTCGTATAATCAAATTTTAGAAAATGAAAGTGAGGAAGAAAATGAAAATCAATCAAAAGAAAACCATTGAAAATGATATTATCGGCATTGATATTTCTGTAGAAGTTTTAGGTACTGCTGACCTAACATCTGAGCAAGAACTAGAATTGTTACACAATTATAATAAGATGATTGAGTTTAATAAAATAAAGTTTGTCGGTAATATGAAAATGGAAAATAATGTTCCTGTGGTTACGGATGATCCTATTGATGGTACAAATGTGGTGGAAGTAACCATTCCAGATGTAATTAATGAACAATTCATTGTTGATGAGGACTTGCATATTACCTTTAGCAGAGATGTCACTAAATTCCCTGAAACTGAGTTAAATGAAGTTTTCTCAAAGCGAGAAATGCTTGGTCAAGCCAAAGCTATCCTCTTCGCCACCAGAATTAAAGAAGCCATTGCTGAAAAATTGGCTGAAATTCGGGCTTTAAGTAATACATTTGAAGGTGAAGAAAGTTATACTTTGTAAAGGATGGTGAATGTAAATGGCTTATAGTGTGCTTATTAGAGATAAAAAAGACAAATCCATATATAGGTTCCTTCAGATTAAGGAAGAGATTATGGAGGAAGTGCCAAAGGAGGTTGAAGACCCAGATACTCATGAGGTTCGTACTGAAACAGAATTAGTGGGTACTGGAAAATTCCAAACTGTTTCATATAAAGAATCTGACAAAGAAAAATTTGAGCAGAAATGTATAAGTCTTCTCGATACATACAATAGAACGGAAATTGTTCTTGTTTCATTAGAAGAATATGATGTGGATCTATTATGGAATTCTGATAATATGTAAATAATTTGGAAAGTAGTTATTGCTACTCTCCTATCACTAAATATTCAGCGATACTACCATGTTGTCGCTATATAAAAGACACATGGTTTGCCAACGTATGCAAATGGTTATAAGCAAGCTGTCCTGAAAACAGATGAGCCGAAAGGTCTGTTGGTTCAAATCCTACAGTTGGCGTTAAAGTAAGCATTTCATTGGGCTTCTTCAAACAAATGTTCTATTTTCTTAAATTATATCTTCCATTTTACTCTCTTTTGGTGTATAATAAAGATATGAAAGAAATTTGTGAGATAAAATAATATTTTAACAATTAAGAACATATACTAAAAGTTAGTCATATACTATTATAAAGAAAGGGGCGTTGATTATGGAAAATATTTTTGAAGTTGCTAAATATTTTTTATCATTAGGACAAATGAATCATAAGAAACTGCAAAAATTATGTTATTATGCCCAAGCATGGTCTTTAGCCCTTACTGGTGTATGTCTAATGAATACATGGTTTGAAGCATGGGCACATGGTCCTGTTTCACCGGAATTATGGCGAAAGTATAGAGATTGGGGTGGATTAATAATTTCATCCTATGATGGTTCTCCTAATTTTTTGAATGCTAATACAAAATTTTTTTTGGATAAAATATATAAATTATATGGAAGTTATTCAGGCGATCAGCTTGAACAGTTAACACATAATGAAACACCTTGGCTAAATGCAAGACAAGGATATCCAACTGGGGCTATATGTACTAACGAAATATCTAATAATGATATGAAAAATTACTACAGACAACTATTGTAAAAATAATAGGATATATGTATGGATAAAATTATAAATTACATTACAACAAATTACAAATCAGGAGCTTTTTGGTGGGTTTCTATAATAGCAATATTTGCAGGGTGTATTATTGGTTCTATAGTTAGTTGGAATATATTTAAGAGAAAGCAAGATATTAAAGTACATCTTAATTTGGATAAATGTATTTTATGGGCTTCATTTATAGGTGCTATTGGATGTCTTATTGCTTCATTTTTAGGAGAACAAACTGTTAGTGTACAAATTTTAAGTTTTTATGTTTCTTTTATTTTCGCATGGCTGTTAACCAAGGATAGCTCACAAAAAGATTTCAAAAAAATGCAACATAAAATAGCTAAAAATACATATAGACATATTGAAGATGTAGAAACCACCGTTCTAATCACTAAAAATCGTGTGGAAAAAATTTGTGGAAAAGAAACTGCAATTCAAGGAGAACTACAAGGAGTTGTTGATGATTTGAACTCTATCTTAACAGGGATACGTTCAAATAAGGATGACTGGAAGGATATGTTAAAAAAGAGTTATAGGGAAAAAATTGATTCTCAAGAAGATCCAGAAGGAAAATTAGGAAAATTAGAAAAAGCGAAATCACAACCTGATTCATCTGAATATAAAGAAGTATTTAAAGATTCTTTAAAAGATGATAATAACGAAACAGAAAAAAGTAAAAATTAAGAGCGGAAGTTGTCCGCTCTTTTATTGTTTAAATATTTTTTATCAGATTAAAGAATTGTTTTATTGGTTATCATTTTGGGACTCTCTGTTAAAAATATATACTCTAATAGACCATGCTGTTTCATTATTAATATTATCTATGTAAGTGTAAATATTATTGTCAAAAGACATATTTTCATCTAGTAAATTATATAAAAATATACCCTTTCTATGTTTTATCGAATATACACTTATACTAGACGGTTTTACATTATGAAATTTTAATATTACTTTATAGTCATGTAATGGTCTGTTTTTATATAGAACAGTTGAAACATAATAGTCTTTACCTGTTTCCTTAACAGAGTTCTTAACTTCCTGATATGTATAATAACTGCAAATCTCATTATATTTTACCTTTTGATGAAATTTAAAAATGACTCGTTTTGTTGCACCATTTGGTGTTTGTAATTCAGGAATTATCTTTTGCTTTTTATTTGGATCATGTTTTAAATCATAAGCAAACCATTTCATATCATTTAAATCATTAGTACCATGAGAATATAACGAAGTTGAAAAATAGTCCATCCCATTTTTATCAACACAAACTCCAAAATATTGATATTCCAATATTGCATCTGATTTATTTATTTCGCAGATATGTATTACTTCTAAAGGATTCATTTGATTTTTTAGGGGAACGAAAATGGGTATATTGTCTGCTTCTTCAATTCTTATATTTTCTATTTCTGTAAATTTAGGATATGTTTTTATTCTAATAAAAATAAGAACAAAAAACAATGTTAATATTATACCTAATATAAAAATTAAAATATTATTATGTATTCCACCAAAAATAGTAATTAGTGATGTAATTATAGATAGCATACCAGAAAAAATCCCAATATATTTTTCTAAAGTATTCATAATAATATCTCCTATTGTATTTTTTATTTTAATTATACAACATATTTTAAAATTCTGATAGTACTTTATACACATATATCGTCTAACGGCAAGTCATTCGATTCCACTCGAAAATGAGAGTTCGATTCTCTCTATGTGTTTTCAGGCAGTCATCATGGCTGTCTTTTTTAATTTGAACAAATAATTTTGAAATGAAAGGATGGTGCTTATGGCACAAGCAAAGTCAAACAGGCGTGTTGCTACTACTGCACCGTCTAAAAATACAGAAATTCAGAAAATAAAATATTCTAAAGAAGATGAACCAACTTTTTATAAGTGCCCTACTTGTGGAACTCCATATAAAAAATTAGATGATAATTTCCCAGCTTCTCAAAGTGAAATGTATGCTGGCTGGGATTATCATCTGCCTATCTGTAAGCGTTGCTTAGACAGAATGTTCTCACATTATACAGAAGTATATGGAAATGATGAGGACGCTGCTATAAGAAGGATCTGCGAAAAGTTTGATATTTATTATAATGTCAGTCTTTTGAACGCAAGTAGAAAGATTACAAAAAATCGCTCCAGAATACATACTTATGTATCTCGTGCTAATTTAACGCAATATAAAGGGAAAACCTTTGATACAACTCTTGATGAAGAGCGTAAGGAAGGTGTTATTGAAACTCTTGATGATGTAAAAGAATCAAAAAAGGCAAAATTAAAGACGGTTAAGTTTTTTGGTACAGGATTTGAAGATGACGATTATGTGTTTCTTGAGGATGAGTATTTAGACTGGACAACTCGCCACGAATGTAATACAAAAGCACAAGAGGAAGTATTTAAACAGATATGTTATGCGCAGTTAGATATTCTAAAGGCAAAACGTGCTGGACAGCCTACAAAAGACTTGACTAAAACATTACAAGATTTATTGGCAACAGCTAATCTCCAGCCAAAGCAGACTAAAGATAATACTTTAGCAGAACAAAATACGTTTGGAACTTTGATTAGAAAGTGGGAAAATGAACGTCCTATCCCAGAACCAGATGATGAATGGAAAGATGTAGATGGTATAGCAAAGTATATAACCATATACTTCTTAGGACATTTGTGTAAAATGATGGGAATCAAAAATTCATATTCTCGTATGTATGAAGCTGAAATGGCAAAATACAAAGTTGAAAAACCAGAATATGAAGATGATGACGAAGCACTTTTTGATGCGGTGTTTGGTGGTGAATTAGATGATCCAGACCAGTAAAAAAACAGATAAAGAAGTTGCAAATGATAAATCTGCTAAAATTATGAATGGTGTTGCTACATGGTGTAGCTTTTATAGAGCTAATCCACATAGATTTGCAAGAGATTATCTTGGGATTACATTAAAATTATTTCAAATAATTCTCTTATATATGATGAATGTCAGTAACTACTTTATGTATCTTGCTGCTCGTGGGCAGGGAAAAACATGGCTGACAGCTCTATTCTGTACTATTCGATGTATTTTATATCCTGGGACTAAAATATGTGTCGCATCAAAAAATAGGAATCAAGCAAACGAAGTCCTAGAGAAGATAACTACTGACTTTATGGATAAATCTGATAATTTGAAATTAGAAATTGAAGATTATTCTGTTGGTCAAAATAAAGCATACATACTTTTTAAGAATGGTTCTTGGATAAAGGTTGTAACTGCATCGGACTCAGGAAGATCAGCTCGTGCAAATATTTTGATCACAGATGAGTTTAGAATGGTAGACATAACTGTAATCAATACTGTTCTTAGAAAATTCTTAACAGCTCCCAGAACTCCAAAATATTTAAGCAAAAAAGAATATAAGCACTTAGTAGAGAGAAATAAAGAGATATATATGTCTAGCTGCTGGTTCAAGAGTCACTGGTCTTTTGAAAAGGCAAAAGCATATTGTGCAAATCTCGTTAATGACACTAAGAAATATTTTATATGTGGACTTCCATATCAAATCTCAATTAAAGAAAGTTTGTTATCAAGAGAACAAGTTGAAGATGAAATGTCAGAAGCGGATTTTTCTGAAATGGCTTGGGATATGGAAATGGGATGTCTCTGGTATGGAGATAAAGATGGAAGTTTGTTTTCATATGAAGACACTTCTAAAAATCGTGTTCTGAAGAAATGTGTATATCCTGAACATATATCAAGGTTAATTCCAGCAAAAGATATAAAAATACCAGAACTCAAACCAAATGAACAAAGAATCATATCTACGGACGTTGCTTTACTTGCTTCTAAAAAGCAAAATAACGATGCTGCTTCTATTTTTATCAATAGTGCAATTCCAACAAACAATCAAAAGTATATTGGAAATATGATTTATACAGAAAACCATGAAGGATTAAATACTGATGAATTGGCTTTAATTATTCGTAGATATTTTGATATGTATAAATGTACTTATATCGCTCTTGATGTTAAGGGTATTGGTCTTGGTGTTTATGATTGTTTAATCAAAGATATGTATGACCCGATTATGGGTAAAACATATGGGGCTTTAAGTTGCTGTAATGACAAAGTATATGCAGATAGATGTAAGGTTCAAAATGCTCCAAAAGTAATCTGGGCAATACAAGCTACTGCTCAATTTAACAATGATATGTATCTGAGTTTAAGAGAAGGTTTTCGCCAGCATAAAATTAATTTGCTCATAAATGAATTTGAAGCAGAGGAAATTTTAAAAGATACTCGTGGATATAATTCTTTACAAGCAAGTGATAAAACATTATTGCAGTTACCATATATTCACACTACCCTACTTATCAACGAATTAATCAATCTTGAATACGAGGCAAAGGGGGTAAATATTAAAGTCTATGAAAAATCTGGTATGAGAAAAGACCGTGTATCAAGTGTTGGTTACAATTATTGGGTTCAGTGTCAATTAGAAACACGTTTGAAAAAACCTAATAACTCTCCAACCAACGTCTCCTCTCTCACTGCTCTTGCACGAAAACCAAAATTATATTCACATTAGAAAG
>CAOXUF010000054.1:10303-10728 GCA_948560485.1 uncultured Eubacterium sp. | reverse complement strand
CTACTCCTCAGTTCTATCTTCTATCTATTATATTGACATTATTATGTTATTAGAAAAAAAGACAATGAAATCTTTTTTTGACTCCATTGCCTTTTTGTATCATATTTACTATGCTTCTTCTGTTTCACTCTTCACAATATCAATCGCCAATTCCTCTAACTGCTTATTGTCTACCGGACTTGGTGCAGATGTCATAAGACAGGATGCATCCTTTACCTTAGGGAATGCGATAACCTCACGGATATTATCTTCCCCAGCCATATGCATTACCATTCGATCAAGTCCATAAGCCAGTCCTGCATGTGGTGGAACTCCATACTTAAAAGCATCCAAAAGGAAACCAAACTGCTCATGAGCCTGTTCCTGTGTGAAACCAAGTGCCTTAAGCATCTTCTCCTGAATATCTGCCTGATGGATTCTAACAC
>CAOXUF010000054.1:251-10293 GCA_948560485.1 uncultured Eubacterium sp. | reverse complement strand
GTACCATTTAATACAATATCATAAGCTTTTGCACGAACCTTTCCTAAATCCGTATCAAGATACTTTAAATCCTCTTCCATTGGCATTGTGAACGGATGATGCATTGCAATAAATCTTTCCTGCTCATCAGACCACTCAAACTGTGGGAACTCTACTACCCATAAGAAATTCCATTTATTCTTATCAATTAATTCAAGTGTTTCTGCCAGTTCTAAACGAAGTGCACCAAGAACATTCCATACAATCTTGTTTCTGTCTGCCGCAAACAATAATAAATCGCCCGGCTCACCTTTCATCTCTTTTACAAGGTTATCTAATTCTTCTTCTGTCATAAACTTGGCAAAAGATGATTTGTATGTTCCATCTTCATTCATACAAAGATAAGCAAGACCTTTTGCTCCATTTCCTTTGGCTGAATCAACCAACTTGTCTATCTTCTTTCTAGGCATTGCTCCCTGACCTTTTACATTGATACCACGAACAGTTCCGCCATTCTCAATAGCACCGGTAAATACGCCAAATCCACAATCCTTAACTACATCTGTTACATTCACTAATTCCATACCAAATCTGGTATCCGGCTTGTCGGAACCATATCTGTCCATCGCTTCCTGCCATGACATTCTAGGCATTGGAAGTGGAATATCCACATTTAGTATTTCCTGAAACATTGCCTGAATCAGTCTTTCATTCACATCAATGACATCATCAATATCAACAAAAGATAACTCCATATCTACCTGTGTGAATTCCGGCTGTCTGTCTGCTCTTAAGTCCTCATCACGATAACATCTTGCAATCTGAATATATCTGTCGTAACCGGAACACATTAACAACTGCTTAAATAACTGAGGAGATTGAGGAAGTGCATAAAACTCACCAGGATGCACACGGCTTGGTACAAGATAATCTCTTGCTCCCTCAGGTGTAGACTTACAAAGTGTCGGAGTTTCAATCTCTATAAACCCTTCGTCCGACATAAATTTGCGGATAAATGTAGTGACATCACTGCGAAGTTTTAAATTTTTCTGCAATGTAGGACGTCTTAAATCCAGATAACGATACTGCAGTCTTAAATCTTCTCTTGTATTTACATCATCTTCCACTGGAAATGGTGGTGTTTCTGATTCTGAAAGAATCTTGAGCGTATCAACAGTAACTTCAATATCACCAGTTGCAAGTTCTTCATTGACAGCACCGTCACGCTTTCTGACTTTTCCTTCAGCGGCAATTACAAACTCGCTTCGAAGTTCTTTTGCCTTTTCAAAAACTTCCCCGTCATTTTCATCAAAAACTAACTGTAAAATACCTGTTCTATCTCTTAAATCAATAAAAATAAGACTTCCTAAATTTCTTCTTTTCTGAACCCATCCCATCACGGTAACAGATTCACCGATATTTTTATTACTAACCTCTGTACATCTGTGACTTCTGTGAAGTCCCTGCATTGACTCTGCCATAATTATTCCTCCTAATTATTTAAACGGATTCTTATAAAACTCCTTAAAGTTCTCATATCCCTGCTCCATTAACTGTTCCTTCTGGAATTTTTTATTTTTGTTCATTCTTGTAACAAGTACCTGCGTGCCTGTTTTTCTTTCTTCCTGTGCCTGAGCGATTACTTCACAAAGTCTATCCCCATTCACACCTTTTTCAATAAGATATACAATCTTATCATAATCTTCAGGAATCTTAAATCCCTGTTCCATCAGTAAGAGAACAATTCTCTCAAACCCAATAGAAAATCCACACGCCGGCACATCATGTCCTGTAAACTTACCGACCATCTTATCGTAACGTCCACCGCCTCCGCAGCTTCCGCCAAACTCAGGAATGGCAATTTCAAAAATCGTTCCCGTATAGTAAGACATTCCTCTTACAAGAGTCGGATCAAATACAATCTCAAAATCAGATGCCTTTGTTGCCTTGACACTGTCGATAATCTCGTCCATCCACTGTTTTACATCATCTCCCATAAAGTCACCCAGCTTCTCAGAAAGATATGCAATCGGCTCGGACTGATTTTCAATTTCAGCAAAAAGCTGTGTATACTTTTCAACTGATTCCTGTGCAAAACCATATTTCATTAACTCATCCTTAACACCATCTAAACCTATCTTGTCCATCTTATCAAGAATAATAAATACGCTGTCAAAAGATTCCTCCGCAAATCCACTGTATGCAGCCATTGCTTTTAAAATTCTTCTCTCATTAATACGAATCTGGAAGTTCTTAAATCCTAACTTTCCAAGCGTTGTCGTCGTAGCAAGAATCAGTTCGATTTCAGCCAGGTTACTTGGATCTCCTAATATGTCAATATCACACTGTATGAACTGGCGGTATCTTCCTCTCTGTGGTCTGTCCGCACGCCATACATTTCCCATCTGTAGTGCCTTAAAAGGCGATGGAAGATCATTTGCATTCTTTGAATAATATCTGACAAGAGGGACTGTAAGATCATATCTTAAACCATTATCTACCACATCCATCTCGTTCTGTGCAGTTTCAAGATTTAACTTTTCTCCTCTTTTTAAAATCTTAAAGATTAATTTTTCATTTTCTCCACCCTGCTTGTTTGTAAGGTTTGAAATATTTTCCACACAAGGTGTCTCAATCTGTGTAAATCCAAATGCATTATAAGTTTCCTTAATTACATTCTGTACATAATTTCTTATTTTCATCTCCTCCGGAAGAATATCCTTCATTCCAGTTACCGGTTTTTTACTTAAAGCCATCTTTTTGCTCCTTTTTTATTACTAACTTACATATTTTACTATTAATTACGAAAGAAAACAAGATTTTCTATCTATCATTTCATCAATTCTTTCAATATACTGGTCTACATTTTTTAAAGTATCAATTCTTGTGGCATTTTTCCTGTCGTCAGACAGTAACTTTGTCACTGCTCCGGCTCCAACTGCCCACACATCCTGATAATCTCCCATCATAAGAATATTATATAAACCTTCAAGTCCTTCTTTCGAATAACCTACATTTTCCTGATTTCCTGCCATGTTTTTCTGACGATACAGATAATAAGGTTTCATTCCCATTTTATACGCATATTCTTTCGTAATATTCATTAATTCCGTGCTGTTTTCCATGGACAATTCTGTGTACTTCTGTTTATTCATGCTAAGCCTTGATGCCCGCTTTATCGCAAGTGAATGAATTGTAATTCCATCCGGCTCCAGTTTCATTGCCTCTTCCATAGAATACCGCACCATTTCCGGTGTTTCTTCCGGGAGTCCCACAATGAAGTCCATATTAATATTATTCATACCACATTCTCTTGCTATCAAAAAAGCTTTCTTTACCTGCTCTATCGTATGCTTCCTTCCAATCAAATCAAGCGTTTCCTGATTCATTGTCTGTGGATTAATAGATATACGGGATACTCCCTGCTCTTTTAATACAAGCAGTTTTTCTTTTGTGATACTGTCGGGTCTTCCTGCCTCCACAGTAAACTCTTTTACAGTCTGAAAATCAAAATTTTCTTTTAATGCAGTAATAAGTCTCTTTAATTGTTCCGGCTCCAAAGTAGTTGGTGTTCCCCCACCAATATAAACGGAATTTAATTCTCTTCCCCTTAGTTTTTCACCAAGGAAAATAATTTCTTTTATGACAGCATCAATATAACTGTCCACTTTGTCTTTATATATTTTTAACGGATATGATGTGAACGAACAGTATAAACATGTCGTCGGACAAAAAGGAATTCCTACATATAAACTATATCCTTCTTTATAATTCACATTCGAAAGAACTTTTTTCTCCATCTTCGATACATCCATTGCTAAATCTAACTTATCATCAGAAATAAAATAGGTTTCTTTCATTTCTTTTCTGACATCCTGCTCACTCATCCCCTGTTCCATCAACATTCCCGGTATCTTTGCAGGCCGGATTCCCGTAAGATTTCCCCATGGAAGTTGACGCCCAGTATCTTTTTCAAGAAGACAGTACAAAAGCTTTTTAAGGGCATTTTTTGCGTCTCTTCTGTCAGAACCGGATATTTCTGTAATATCCTTATCTTTCAAAAACTCGCAAGTAATCTGCTCTTTAAAAAGCTCTTTATTTCCATCATACAATCCGGCACAAATACTCTCCCCTGCAAATTCCACCTCAAGTATCCTGTACGCACTTTCGATATCAGAATTAATCTGAAAAGGAAGTCCCGTATAAAAAGCCTGTACCATAGACTGAACATCATATTCAAATTGTCTGGGATGAATCTGTATATCTATCATCATTGAATCCCTTCTGTCATCTGTCTCATTTCCTTAATAATTATATTACCAATCGAATCAACAACTTTAATAATACATTTTTTCGCTATCTATCGTAGTCATATCCATATGCCCCGGATACACTTCTGTCTCTCCCGGTAAAGTCAGTAACTTTTCTTTGATTGAACGAATAATTGCCGCTTCGCTTCCACCCGGAAAATCTGTTCTTCCACGGCTGGCATGAAATAAAGTATCACCACTGAATAACACTTCATTTTCAGCTAAATAATAGCAGCCGCTTCCTTTCGTGTGACCAGGAGTTAAAATAAACTTCATCGTGATTCCCGCCACAGTAAAATTCTCTCCATCTCTCAAAAACCTGTCTGCACACACTGTTGTCGGTTCACCAAACATAATAGAAAGATTTGCTCTTTTATCCACAAGCAGCATATCTTCTTCCCCGGCTGCGATAACCGGAATATCATATCTCTGCTTCAATGAATCTACCGCACCAATATGATCGAAATGTCCATGTGTCAAAAGAATTGCTGTCGGTTTCATGCCCATATCACTGATATTAGTACTTATTTTTAACTGGTCTCCTCCCGGGTCAACAATAAAACCTTCTTTTGTATCCGTATTCATACATAAATAACAATTCGTATAACACTCACTTACAAGAACACTTCTAATTTTAATATCTGTCATTTTATTCTCCCTTATTTCCAATAGGCTTTATCCAAAACTCCCGGATAAAACCCGCACTTTTATTAACTACTTGTTCGCTCAATATCAATAATGCTGTCAATCGTTCTGATTTTTGCAATCAGACTGTTGAGTTCCTCGGTACCCTGAATCGCAAATGTCATGGCAATTGTCGCAATATCTGACTTACTTGTTCTGCTGTTAATACTATTCACATTGATATTTCTCTCCGTAAATATCTTTGACAAATCTGTAAGAATACCAACACGGTTATTCGCATAAATAACAATCTCTGTCATATATCTGCCATCCTGCTGTCCCTCATCGGCAGCCCAGCTGGCTTCGATTAATCTGACTCTCTCAATATCCGGCAGATTCATGATATTAATGCAGTCTGTCCTGTGAATCGAAACACCTCTGCCTCTCGTAACAAATCCTACAATTTCATCTCCCGGAACAGGACTGCAGCATTTTGAAAAACGGACTGCCACATCATCCATACCTTCAACAATAATGCCGCTCTTAGAGCCGTTTCTTCTATTCTCATTACTATTTTTGGAAGTATTGGCAGCATTGATAACATCTTCATCTGTAACCTGCACTGCATGATCTTTTTCATATTCTGACACCAGTTTATTAACAATCTGCCCTTCTTTCAAACCACCGTGTCCAATGGATGCCACAAGAGAATCCCATTCTTTGTAACTGTATTTCAGACGAACCCTCTCCATATATTCAGGCTTCAAAATATCTGACAAAATGATTCCCTTTGCCTTGCAGTATTTTTCAATGAGTTCCTTTCCCTTAGAAATATTTTCTTCTTTATTCTGTTGTTTAAACCAGATATTTATCTTATTTTTTGCCTGAGTACTTTTGACAATTTTCAACCAGTCCATACTTGGTCCGGTTGAATTGTTTGATGTAACAACTTCCACTCTGTCACCATTTTGAATCTTGTAGTCAATGTTAACCATCTTTCCATTAACTCTGGCACCTACCATCTTATTTCCTACAGCACTATGAATACTGTATGCAAAATCAATCGGCGTGGAACCACTTGGAAGATTTTTTACATCTCCATTCGGCGTAAAACAATACACCCTCTCAGAAAACATATTCAAATCGTCTTTTAATAAATCAATAAATTCATGATTGTCTGACAAATCTCTCTGCCATTCAAGAATCTGTCTCAACCAGGCAATCTTCTGTTCCTCATTATCACTGTCGCCTGTGATGTTTTCTTTATATTTCCAATGTGCTGCAATACCATACTCTGCAGTTTTATGCATCTCAAATGTACGTATCTGGATTTCAAAAGGCTGACCATTTGGTCCAATCAATGTCGTGTGAAGAGACTGATACATATTTTGTTTTGGCATGGCAATATAGTCTTTAAAACGTCCAGGCACCGGTGTATATTTCTCATGAATAATTCCCAGTGCACCATAACACTCCATAACATTATCCACAATAATACGTACTGCAAATACATCATAAATCTGGTCTAAAGTCTTACTCTGCATTGCCATCTTTTTATAGATACTAAAATAATGCTTTACTCTTCCATCTATTGTAGCTTTAATTCCTGCTTTTTCAATATGTCCGGCCACCTCGGCAATCAGATTGCTCATAAACTCTTCTCGATGCTCCAGACGTTCATGAACGCCGACTACGAGTTCACGATATTTATCCGGCTCTAGATATCTCAGTGCAAGGTCATCTAATTCAATCTTAATCTTAGAAATACCAAGTCTGTCAGCAATTGGTGCATAGATATCCATAGTTTCTTTGGACTTTTCCTTCTGCTTTTCCGGTGTCATATACATTAATGTACGCATATTATGCAGTCTGTCCGCCAGTTTAATTAAAATAACCCTGATGTCCTTTGCCATTGCAAGAAACATCTTCCTGAGATTTTCTGCCTGCTTTTCTACTTTGTCTACATCATAATCTAATTTGGTAAGCTTTGTGACGCCATCGACTAGATCCGTCACTTCCTCTCCAAATTCCTGTATCATCACTTCTCTTGTGACAGAAGTATCCTCCATTACATCATGAAGAAGCCCTGCCATAATAGACTCTTTATCCAATTCTAAATCAGCAAGAATCAAAGCTGTATGAAGTGGATGAATAATATATGGCTCGCCGGACTTTCTTCTCTGGTCTCCATGAGATGTTCTGGCAAAATTGTAAGCTTTCTCAATCATCTGCAGTTCATCTGCTGACGGATGATAATGTTTAATCTTCTCATTTAATCTTGCATAGAGTTCTTCCGGTGTTGCCTGCTCCTCTTCTTTTGGAATGACACCATGATTTTCAATTTTAATGTTCATATTATTTTCAGCCATATTAAAATCCCTTTATTTTCCTTCATAAGTTACAACTGCATCTACTCTGTAATCTGAAAGTTTTTCTCTCCCCTTTAATCCTGCAAGTTCCACTAAGAACAAATTATCAACCACTTCTCCTCCAAGACGTTCAATTAGCTTGATTGCAGCCTCTATTGTACCTCCTGTTGCAATCAGATCATCTACAAGCACCACTTTCTGCCCCGGTTTAATGGCATCTGTGTGTATTTCAATTTCAGCCTGACCATATTCCAAATCATAACTTTCAGATATTGTTTCACATGGAAGTTTCCCTTTTTTCCGAACCAGAACAAAAGATTTTCCAAGCAAATATGCAATAGGCATTCCAAAAATAAATCCTCTTGCCTCTAATCCGACAATCACATCAAAATCCAAATCTTTTAACTTTTCTGCCATGGAATCAACGGCAACCTTTAAACCTTCCGGATCCTGGGTTACGGTAGTAATATCTCTAAATATAATATCCGGTTCAGGAAAATCCGGTATACTTCTTATATATTTTTCTACTTCATGCATCTTTTGTTCCTCCTTTTATCTGCTTCTAACAAAATCTGTCTATAATAATCTGTATCTGGCTGTTTCCATTATATTCATTTATTTTAGGATAATACGTAGCCATTATTTCGATATTGTTTTTCTCTCCTTTTAACGCCTTGTCAATCTCTGATTGTCCAAATTTATGCTTTACAAATGCCATAAAATCCATCGCTCTGCCAAAAATCATGGCAGTCATTCGATAACAATTACTGTTCTCGATTGTGAGACGCAGTACATTTCCGTTTTTTCCAAGTATCTGTATCTTATTTGCCTTCAACTTTTTTTCTGCAAAAACCGGTTTCTCATTACCTTTTCCATACGGACCAATCACTTTTAATTCCTCTATCATATTCATTGTAACACATTCTAAAGGCAGTTGCATGTCTATCCATACTTTTAAATATAAATCTTCTTCTGTCAAATTACAATTTTCATTTAGCTTTTTTCTCAAAATCTCTATATTTTCTTTTTGCAGAGACACTCCCGCTGCCATTTTATGGCCGCCAAATTTAGTAAATAATTCTTTTACTTTAGAAAATTCTTCATACATATCATAATTTTCTATAGAACGGCCGGAACCTTTCACTCCATTCATTGCATCTGTTAATACAAGTACCGGTTTGTGAAACTGTTCTCTGACTCTTCCGGCAATAATTCCCGCAATACTTTCGTGACAATCTTTCAAATAGATAACTAATACTTTTTCATCACTCTGCTGTGCAATTCTGGCTGCTTCTTTTGTTCCTGTTTCCGTCAGTTCTTTTCTCTCATCATTTAGCCTTTTCAACTTTTCTGCCAAAGTAAATGCAGCTTCTTTATCCTGACAATCTAAAAGTTCCATTGCTTTTCTTGCAGTATCCAGTCTTCCACTGGCATTCAGGCAGGGCCCTAGAACAAATCCAAAGTGATATGCTTCTATGTTTCTTTTATTCAATTTACAGATATCTATTAGCGCATTGATTCCTATATCATTATTGGTCTTTAATGCTTCTATTCCCGCTTTTACAACAATTCTGTTTTCGCCTTGTAATTCCATGACATCACAGACTGTTGCCATAGCAACATATGGAAGAAGACTTCTGACATAATTCTTTCCTATATCCATAGATTCAAACAATGCCGTCATCAGTTGATAAGCAACCATTGCACCGCATAATTCCTTAAATGGATAATCACAGTCTTTCTGTTTCTGATTTATAATGGCATCTGCTCTTGGAAGAACATATTTTTTTTCTCCATCTGCTTCCTCGAATACCACCTCATGATGATCTGTAACTATAACAGTCATCCCCAGAGACTTCGCATACTCTATCTGACTGATGGCTGCAATTCCATTATCACATGTCAGTATCGTATCAATTCCATCATCATATGCCTTTTTAATCAACCTCTCATTAATACCATAACCGTCTTCAATGCGATGAGGAACTATAATATCAACAATTGCCCTGAGTTTTTTTAGACAACGATACAATATATACCCAGAACAGATTCCATCCACATCATAGTCGCAGATAATCCGTATTTTACTCTCATCACTGATTTTTATTTTGAGAATATCCACTGCCTTATCCATATCTTTAAACAGCCATGGAGAGCTGAGATTATCAATGTTTCCCCTAAGATATTTTTCAATATTTTCGTCACCCACTATATCTCTATTTCTAATTAACCGTGCTGTAATTGTACTAATATTAAATTTTTGTGATATTTCATCAAAATCTGCTTTCTTAGTCTGCAGAAACCACTTTTCATCCATTATACTCTCCATAAGCCAAAAACGGTACCACCCGGGTAAGGTGATACCGTTCACTTTAACTCTGATTATTTATCGTATTTCTTACCCTTCATGATATACCATAATGCACCAGTGATAAATACTGATGAATAAGCACCGGCTACGATACCTACCATTAATGGTAATGTAAATTCTCTAATAGATGAAACACCCATTACGAAAATCATAAATACCATGATAAATGTTGTTAATGAAGTATAAATACTTCTTGTAAGTGTCTGTGTAATACTCTCATCAATCTTCTGAATCATTGTATCACCACGTTTCATAATCTCTTTATTTTCTCTAATTCTGTCAAAGATAACAATTGTCGCATTAATTGAGTAACCTACAATTGTAAGCAGACATGCAATAAATGTAGTACCTACTGTAACTCTTGATAATGCATAGAATCCTACAACGAT
>CAOXUF010000054.1:0-241 GCA_948560485.1 uncultured Eubacterium sp. | reverse complement strand
ACGATAAGTACATCATGTACCAATGCGATAACAGCTGCTAAAGCAAAGTGTACATTCTTAAATCTGAGCCAGATATAAATCAACATACAGATTGTTGCAAAAATTGTTGCCAATACCGCATCTCTTCTCATTTCAGAACTGATTGTATCTGAAATTTCGGTATCGTTAAAGTTCTGTTTGTTATCCTTTGCCTGATACTTATCAATTAATAATTTCTTGAAGTTGTCCATTTCTTCACCTT
>CAOXUF010000053.1:9940-10835 GCA_948560485.1 uncultured Eubacterium sp. | reverse complement strand
GCTCTGGTTGTCCCACACCCGGGACATGGAATCCCAAATAACATTCTCATAGGGCATATTTTGCCCATTATTAAATTTCCCAGTAAAATATATAAAGAAATAGCGATTATGGGAATCGCTATCTGCTTTATATCACTTTTTAATTTTGACCAATTCATTCTTCGTACCTAACCTTTCAAGTACAAACGACTTGAGAAATTTGTCCTTATCTACTTCAACATCTCTAAAATCTTCAATAACAACTTCCACGTTCTCTCTGTTGAAGATATACTTAATATCTCATCTGTTGTATGAACATTTCTCATATCCGGACCAAAGGAAACTGCATCCAATCCTTCAATTTTATCTGCAAACAATCCGCATTCCAGCCCTGCATGAATTCCTTCTACCACAGGCTCCTCATTATACAATATCTTATATGCACTCACTGCTACATCCCGAAGTTTAGAATCTGCTTTATATTCCCATCCCGGATATTCTCCTGATACCTTTACTTCTCCGCCAAAAATCTCTGTCATTGAACGAAGCTTCTCAATCAGATAATATTTTTCGCTGTCTTTAGAACTTCTAACCGCATAAGATAATGAAACTGAATTTCCATTTGTTCTTAATATTCCTAAATTCAATGATGTCTGTACCATCTCCGGCATTTCCGGATTCATTCTTTGGATACCATTTGGCATGTTTACTAAAGAGATAATTACAGCCAGTGTTGCCGGACCTGAGAGTGCCTCTGACAGTCCTTCCTCTGTTACGTTCAGTTGAATTTTTGCATTAGGGTCCGTTGTTTTATACTCTTCACAAATCTCTGCAAACGTCTTTTCAATAATTTCTTTCGCCTTATCAACAGACTCTGGATTCACAGCAATTGCCGCCTCACTGATTTTTGCAATGG
>CAOXUF010000053.1:6062-9930 GCA_948560485.1 uncultured Eubacterium sp. | reverse complement strand
GGCACACTCTTTCCCTACACGACGCTCTTCCGATCTCTCACTGATTTTTGCAATGGCATTGTCTTTTTCACCACCATTGACTGCCATAATACGCATACCCACATTTTGGAAAACATTTAAAAGTACACGTCCTAATGCACAGTTTGCATTGGCGCGCCCTTTGTTAATCTCAACACCGGAATGTCCGCCTGCAAAACCATCCATCTTAATTTCAATAATCTGAGCGTTAATCGGTTCTGTCCGAAACGGAAGTACACATTCCACTGTTGCACCACCCGCACAACTTACTGTAAAAACCCCCTCATCCTCAGAATCTATATTCAATAATTTTTTTCCTTTTAAATCTGATGCATCCAGATAGTTCGCCCCAAGCAGTCCGATTTCCTCATCCACTGTAAATACTGCCTCAATCGGAGGATGTGCTATATCATCGCTGTCCAGCAATGCCAATTCATAAGCTACAGCAATACCATTATCACCACCTAAAGATGTATCTTTTGCACTTAAAATATCTCCATCAACCTGAAGTTCCAGTCCCTCCTTTTCCATATCTTTCTGAGAGTCTGCTGTTTTCACTGCAACCATATCCATATGTCCCTGAATGATAACTGCATCCGAATCTTCATATCCTGATGTTCCGTCTTTCCATATAATTACATTAAACTTTTCATCCTGACGGTATTTTAAATTTCTATTCTTTGCGAAATCCACCAGATAATTACTAATTTCTTTTATATTTCCCGAACCATGGGGAATCCCCGCAATCTCCTCAAAAAACTGAAATACCTTTTCCGGTTTTTTTCCATCTAATACTCCCATTTCTATCTCCTTTCAAATATCAATGTTATTTTACTTTTTTACAAAGATAATATAATTATTATGCTCTAAAATTCCTATAAATTTTGTCAGTCTCTCATATAACTGCTCTGCTGCCTTTTCATGCTTTGTTTTTAAAATCTGTCCGATTTCATAAACCGTTTTCTCTCCATCAATCTGTCTCCATACGCAGCTCCCAAATTCGTCTAATTTGATAAAACTGTATCTTGGCTTTTTATAAAACTTCTGGGCAATCTTATGAAAAAAGCCTTTATTTTCAACTGTAATTTCCACCATACCCTCTTTTGTTATTTTCCACTTTTTATTAGTCTTTGGAATATTATCCAAATAATTATTACTTCTTTTCAAATTCAGTCCTCTTTCCTTTATATTTTTTAACACGTAAAAACCCTGAATAGAATTATTATATCCTATCCAGGGTTATTAAATCAATGTTTATTCGTTATCTATATCCTGTACTTCTGTTGCAGTAGTTTTTTTCCTTCTGCAGACAAAGAATATTGTTGATACTAATATAGCAAAAACTGCAAGTCCTATCCAGTTTCCTATTGATGTAAGGCTTCCTGCAAAATTCCCATCTTCTCCATAAACTCCGGAAAGGTTTATCTTCCAGTTAAACACCGCAACAAGTGCCAGCAAGATACCTACAATACCTTCTCCCGCAATCATACCTGCTGAATACAATGTGCCCATCTCTGTACAATGTTTCTTTTCCTTCTCATTGCGATATTTTTTACGTTCTATCAGCCATTTTACGGAACCACCTATCATAATCGGAGCACTTAAATAAATTGGGAGATATAAACCAATCGCAAAAGCAAGAACTGGAACTTTTAATATTTCAGCTACTATTGCAATAAACACTCCAATGAAAATTAATGTCCATGGCATACTATCACCAACGACTCCCTCTACAACCATCTTCATAAGGGATGCCTGTGGTGCCGGTATCTGTTCTGAACCAAACTGCCATGCACTGTTTAACAGATACATAACTCCTCCGATTGCAAAAGCTGATGCAATCGCACCAATCAACTCGCCTATCTGCTGTTTCATAGGGGTAGCACCTACAATATAACCGGTCTTAAGATCCTGAGATGTATCTCCTGCCATAGCTGCAATAATACAAATGATTGTACCAATTACAATTGCCGCAGTCATAATTTCAGCTTCTGAGCCGCCTGCCAGTTTTAAAACAATTGTAGTAATAATTAATGTTGCTATCGCCATTCCTGATACCGGATTATTACTGCTTCCTACAATACCTACCATACGGGAGGATACTGTAGCAAAGAAGAATCCGAATACAATAATGATAATTGCGCCACTGATGCTGACAGGAATACCAGGAATCAACCACATTGCAATTGCCAACACTGCAATGCCTCCCAGCACTATCGGAAGAGGTAAATCACGAGACGTCCTATTATCTTCTCCTTTATGTCCAAATCCTTTAATTGCATTTTTAAAAGTTCTAATCATTGTAGGAAATGTCTTAATCAAACTAATGATACCACCTGCTGCAACAGCACCGGCACCAATATATCGAATATAATTTCCCCAAATCTGCCCTGGTTCCAGCTGATTAAAAGCTAACGCTTTTCCTGCTGCATCAGTTACCACTGACAAACTGTCTCCTCCAAAAAATGCGATGGCCGGCATCAATACTAAATATGACAACACACCACCGGAAAACATATAACTGGCAATCTTCGGACCACAGATATATCCTACACCCGCCAATGCCGGTAATACATCCATACCTACACTGGATGTAAACATTTTACTTTTTGAAGAAAATACAACTTCACTAGGAAATAAGCAGAGTCCATCAGCAATAAATTTATATATTGCTGCAATTCCTAAACCGGAAAATACAACCTTTGACTTACTTCCACCTTCTTCGCCTGCTAAAAGCACTTCTGCACAGGCTGTTCCTTCCGGATATGGCAGAACTCCGTGTTCCTCAACAATCAATGCCGTACGAAGAGGTACCATAAAGAGAACACCTAATATTCCACCACATAATGCTACTAAAGCAATAACAATAAATGATGGCTTTGAAAATACATCCGGTTTCTCAACTGCCCACATAAACAATGCCGGCAGTGTAAAAATAGCTCCCGCTGCCAAAGACTCGCCTGCTGATCCAATTGTCTGTACCATATTATTTTCTAAGATAGAATCTTTTCTCAAAATAACACGGATAACTCCCATGGATATAACAGCAGCCGGAATCGAAGCTGAAACTGTCATGCCAACTCTTAACCCAAGATAAGCATTGGCGGCACCAAATATGACTGCAAGTATAATACCGATGATAACAGAAGTAATTGTAAACTCCGGTAATACTTTACCCGCAGGAATAAATGGTTTAAATTGTTTTTTGTTATCCATTTTTTCTCTCCTGTTCTAATATATTCACAATGAACGAACCGTCCCATTATGTCCTAATTCATTTTAAAAGTTACGTAATAATTATACACAAAAACTTAAATTTTTTAAATGGAAAATTGTGTTTTTATTTCTATTGTATGGTTACACTTTACTTTTTTAATGATTTCAACTCTCTCGTCACTCTGCCTCTTCGGAATAACACTGCTTTAAACAGTCTATGTACCCAAAGAAACGGAAGCAGCCACCTATGTTTTTTTAATATCGGGTAACTGAATTCCATCCTTTCCCGCTCCATAAACATCCGTCTGAAAAAGAATCCGGTCTTCGTCTGAATCCCTTCTTCTCTTCTATATCTTTCCATTACCCACTTCTGATACTGCTCAAATGTGCCAAATGCTCCACTATGGATAATAAACTCTGCAGGGGCTTTCCACTCCTCTTTCATAATTCCATCACTAAACCATGCCTGAGCCAGACCTTTACTCATACCTTCAAATTCTATATAATTCATTTTTGACAACATTTCATTAATATAATTCCAATCCAGCTTGTCCCCCAAGCACTGCATCAGATAATATTGATCTATTATAGAACGTATTCCACATCCATCCATAGAGTAATGCTTTTCGAAATG
>CAOXUF010000053.1:0-6052 GCA_948560485.1 uncultured Eubacterium sp. | reverse complement strand
AAGATAGTTTAATGAAGTATGAAGCAGAAATAAATGCAAAAGATGATATAAATAGAAATCTTCCGGACTCATTTCCATAATATGTTCATTTTTTGAATTTCTTTTCAGTCTATTCCATATGTCATCCGTATGCCAGTGATTTTCTTCTGTAGGCGGAAGCAGTCTTCTATGAACTTCTACCTCCAGATAAGGTTTTTTAGAATAAACATCATGGCTGTCTTCTGAACCTATATCATCAGCATCATATCCCATTTCAATCAAAACTTTTCCTATTTCATCAATATCCTCTTCCTCCGCCAGATAATCCAAATCACCCATCTGTCTGTAATTGGAATCCGGATATAATGATTTTAATACATATCCCTTCAATGGAAGTATATCAATTCCTCTGGCTGTAATTTTACTGATAATTGTTTCAGCTTCTGCCTGCTGTATTGCATCTACGAGCTGATTTTTCTCATGCAGATGATACATCTTGTCCAATATCTCTTTATCCGGCTTTTTTTCAACTTTTCCACAGCACAAAAAGCCATCTCATCCACCTTATGATAAGCGGCGAGATTTAAAACATCCCGCCGCTCTACATCATCCGGCTTCTCAGCTGGTATTTGATTCTGTATCGTTGATTTCAATAATTGAATAAAATATTGACTTACATTTTGCTTTATTTCCATAAATGCCTCTTTACTCTTCAACTCCGTCATCCGCTGCATCTCCCTGTGGTTCTGTTGGAGGTTCGGTTGGTGCTTCTGTAGGCGGTTCTGTCGGAGCATCTGTTGGTGCTTCTGTCGGTTTTGTAGTTACCGGTTTCTTTTTCTTCGTGGTTGGTGGTTCTGTTTCAGGAGCTTTTGTCTCTGCAACCGTAGTCTGAGGAGCCACTGTAACCGGCTCATCTGTTACATCTTCTTCATCGTCGTCATCATCCATTGTTGTGGTTTCTTCGATTGTCGTAGTTTCCTCAGTTGTAGTTTCCTCTTCATTAGGACTTCCAAAGGTCATTGATAGTACAACAGCTGCAATCACAATAATGATAATAATACCTGCTGAAACTGCAATCGCAATAATATTCATTTTTTTATTTTGATTGGTTATAGCTGCCTTTCCTGCAACAAAATCATCTTCATCCTCGTCATAGAACTCATCTTCCTCTGCCATCTCTTCTTCATCTTCAAATTCGAATTCTTCTGAACTCATATCTTCAGGAAAATCAAATGATTCTTCTTCCACAAATTCAATTTCTTCAGGAATCTCAACTAATTTCTCTTCACTGTCTATGTCTCCGATAATTTTCGTTTCTCCCAAATCTTCCTTTATCTGCTCTACTGCCTCTCCACAATAAGGACATATCTTCTCTTCCGGCTGAATGTACTTTCCACATTTTTTACAAAACATTTTGCATCCTCCTTATTCTTCTCTATGTTATATGCATAACCTGTATATAAATATAACGTTAATTACTTTTATTTTATCTCACACTCCACATTATAATTCAATGTTTATCATCTTGGCAAGCACAATTCGACAACTAACAAACAAAGCATATTAAGAAAAAAACAGCCTTAGAAATTTGTTCTTTAAATTTCGCGGCTGTTTTACTCTTAGTATATAGTACAACTAATACAACAAAACTTTTTTAAAATCTTCTCGTATTCATTGTCTAAGCATTCTTTATATACTCTGTAATATATTTTTCTACTTCCGATGGCTCTATCCCTAACGCAATCGAAAATTCATCGTGCAGATTTTGTTGTGCTTCTTTTAAATATCTGTCATCTACATAAGTTATTCGTTTTCCCTGTGCGATTCTCTCTTCATTTCTGGCATATAATGTTTTAATGATACAAATTAACTGCTGACAGTCACAGGAACTGATTGCCTCTTTGTACTTTTCTTCACGTTGTCTGTCATTGTCAATCCACATCGGTTCAATATCTTTTATTCCTGATACAATATCCTTTGCTTCTTTCTCAGAGACAACTGCCCGCATAACAACTCTGTTGCTGTCAACCGGATAAAAAATCTTACTTTCCTCCGATTTCATTGGAACTAATGTATAATATAGTTGATTTTTATCTGCTCCGGATATATCAATATGGGTAATATCTACCACTTTACAAACACCATTTCTTCCATGAACAATATAGTCTCCAATTTTAAACAATTTATAACACCTCTATTTCTATATATTATGTAAATATTTTCTTTCCCTATATAATTTTACTACTTTTATGAAATAAATGTTATAGGCAAAATATACAAGATTTTCCTGTATATGATTATCTCAACTGTAAAATTTTAAACGTTGTTCACTTTTATTCAATCCTATTATGGCTAATTATCTCAGCATATCCTTTGCCGTAAAAAATATAATTGCAATTGCGACTGCGAACGCTACTACAAACACAACTAAAAAACTTCTTTCCGTTGCCGCCTTTAATAGCATTGCAATAAATACAAGACACATTACAATCAACATCGTGGCAAAGCTGATTATTATATGGTTATACTTTTTATTCTTGTTTGTCGTCAATCTGATACCTCCTCATTCTCCCCGTCCTTTTCTTTTTCAACAAGATGTCTGATATATGCCGCCTCTGCAGCTTTTTCTTCCTCTTCCATTACACCATTATTGTTAAAATCGAACTGTTTATCATAAGGACCAAAAGAATCTCCTCCGGTAATAAACAAAACACCTAATGTTCCAGGTCCACAATGACTGGAAATCACACTGCCTGCTCTTGTCTCTATAATCGAATGAAAATGTCCAAGTCCTTCTAAATATTCTTTTACACTTTCTACGATTTCTCTATCACATCCGGAATGTGTTATAAACACTCTGTCCTTTTTTGCATGCATTAACTCTTTTTCCAAATCTTTTACATACTGAAGAATGACTTTTTTCAAATTGCCGCGATATTTTTTGTCTGCTTCCATTCTGCCGCTGTTTACGACAATGCGTGGTTTTAGTTTGAGAAGGCTTCCCACTAATGCTGCGGTAGATGAACATCTGCCTCCTCTATGTAAATATGTTAAAGTATCTACCACAAAACTTGCCCTTACATATGGCTTTAAAGCTTCAATAGAGCTAACAATTTCTTTTGCAGACATTTGTTTTCGAACCATAATCGCCGCTTCGATTACCAAATGTCCAATACCTGTAGATAAGTTTGCCGAGTCAATCACATAAACATGCTCTTCATAATCAATCTCCGCTGCTGCCAGCCTCATAACATTTGCAGTTGTAGACATATCCTCTGAAATTGCAAACATAATGACATCATCACCCTGGTCCGCATATGGTTTGATTGCCTTTACCACATCCTCTATAGATGGTGCTGACGTTTTTGGTGTAGCGTTATTCTTATCTGACCATTCATATATATCTTCTGATTTTATCTCAAGTTTATCTTTATATTCATTTTCTCCTAAATGTATGTATAATGGCAGCACATCAATATCATATCTTTTTAAAATGTCATCTGATAAATCACTCGTACTGTCTGCAATAATCTTAATCATCTTTCGCCTCCAAAACTGTTATTACCCTCAGCTCTCGTTTTCTACCTCATTGATATCATACGGGGTTGTCTGATAAACATAATAGTTTATCCAGTTAGTCCAAAGGAGCTGCCCTGCTGCTCTCCAATTAACAACCGGTTGTTTTGAAGGGTCATCTCCCGGAAAATAATTCACAGGAACCTGCGGATTCATTCCTTTTTCCGCATCCCTTTCATATTCTAACTTCAATGTATCTGCATCATATTCTGAATGACAGAAAACAAATAACTGTCTGCTATCCTCTGATTTTACAATCGCTACACCTGCTTCCTCGGACTCTGCCATGAGTTCCAGCTTTGGACACTCTAATATCTGTTCTTTTGTAATCTCTGTTGCTCTGGAATGTGGAGCATAAAAGATATCATCAAACCCCCGGAATAAAGGAGACTTTCTATTTAAAATTCTGTGACTGTATATTCCTGATAATTTAGGTATGCGGTCTCTCTTTCTGATACCATAATGATAATACAGCCCTGCATATGCTCCCCAGCACAAATGGAACGTACAGTGCACATGCTTCTTTGACCATTCCATAATCATACATACTTCGTCCCAATAATTCACATCCTCATAATCAACAAAATCAAGAGGTGCCCCGGTAATAATCAACCCGTCGAAATAATGGTCCTTAATCTCTTCAAAAGTTTTATAAAACTCTTCCATATGGCTGACATCCGTATGTTGGGATTTATATGTAGCTGTCTGCAGAAACTCAACCTCAATCTGTAGTGGTGTATTGGATAACTTTCTGAGAATCTGGGTCTCTGTGACAATTTTCGTAGGCATCAGATTCAATACCAGAACTCTCAGCGGACGGATATCCTGAGTCATCGCACGGTTCTCCGTCATAACAAATATATTTTCATTTTCTAAAATATCTCTTGCTGGTAAATTCTGTTTTACTTTAATCGGCATATTAATGTCCTCATCTTCTTTAATTAATTCGTAAATTTCATTTTATCATAATCAGTATATTAGTTCAATTTATTTATAAGAGTATCTAACACATGACCAACGCTTCTGTCCCTGACTATATTGCGTCCTAAGTCACCAAAATGTACCGTTTCTGTCAATGTCCTGCCCTGTATACAATATCCAAAGCATACTGTTCCCACCGGTTTTTCATCAGTTCCACCACCCGGTCCGGCAATTCCTGTAATTCCAACACCTATATCCGCATTGTTTGCTTTTGCGATACCTTCTGCCATCTCTTTCGCTGTCTGCTCGCTGACTGCACCGAAATTTTCAAGAGTATCACTCTGTACATTAAGATACTTCATCTTTGCCTCATTGGAGTAAGTAACAAAGCTGGCGTTAAGCACCTTTGACGCATCTGCCACATCAACAACTGCTGCTGCCATCTTTCCCCCTGTGCAGCTTTCGGCAAAAGAAATGGTGAAGCCCTTTTCTATTAAAATCTCTACTAATCTTTCCTGTCTGCTCATAATAACATCGCTCCCATATACTTATTTTTTATTATACCTTATTTTTCTATGTTTAAAAACCTAATTTTCATCCATTCTATCAATATAATTAATAGGAGAAGTACCATGTTTTTTGCAATTGATGATTTAGAAAATGCCCTTGATACAAAACCAGATGAAGATTTCGTGGCAATTATTCCTGCCAATAAGGCAAATCATTATGATATTATCAATTACTATATTCCAAAAATTCCTCTGCTTTTTATGGACTTTCATTTTTCTAAAATAGAAAGCTTCCAGGGCTTTATCTATGGATTTATAAACATTCCTGAAATACTCGTAGCGGAACGTTCTATTATTTGTTTTATTTACACAGAGGAATATGTAATATTTATAGATCGTGATGAATTTGTAGCACATTTCTTTGAAAAAATGCTTGAAGTTCATTTGGATCATATTACATCCAGCGGCACAGCACTATATTATCTCCTTGATTTTATTATGTCCAAAGATTTAGAAAAAATTAACAGTTTGCAACAAAATTTAATTCAACTGGAATTAAATGTATTAAATGAGAAGAAAATGGACCAGATTCGGGAAATCACCAGTTACCGCAGCCGTACTCTCAAGTTACATCACTACTATGTTCAAATTGAAGGAATTTGTGGAGATTTAATAGATGACACACAGAATCTTCTGGATAAAGAAACAAAACAATTATTTAATATACTTATTCGTAAAATTACTCTTTATGGTCATGAATCTGAACAGATATGGGAATATACATCGCAGATACGTGATATATATCAACAACAGCTTGATGTCCACCAGAATATTATTATGAAATTCCTGACAATTGTAACTACTTTATTTATGCCTCTGACCCTGATTGCCGGCTGGTATGGTATGAACTTTGAACATATGCCTGAGCTTGATTGGAAATACGGATACCCTCTTATTTTTGTTCTAAGCTGCCTGTTAGTTATCGTTATGTGTATTGTATTCAAACGCAAAAAATGGTTTTAACTGCTACAAAACTGTAACATTAAAACCATTTTATATTATTCCAC
>CAOXUF010000052.1:3073-11059 GCA_948560485.1 uncultured Eubacterium sp. | reverse complement strand
CTTCCGATCTATCAAGGCAGGACAACAAAGTGGAAAAAGATAAAGAGGCTGTTACAAAACCGAATAAAGAAAAAATAAGGGAAACAATTATCATTGCAAGTCCAATGACAGGAACAGCCGATAAAATAGAGAATGCTCCTGATGAAGCTTTTTCAGGCAAAATGATGGGAGATGGGGCTGTTGTAACACCGAGTGAACCAATTGTAATGTCACCGGCAGATGGAGTTGTCAGTTTTGTGTTTGACACGAAACACGCTTTGGGAATTCATACTGATTCAGGGCTTGATATTATAGTGCACGTAGGAATTGATACAGTAAAATTAAACGGAAAAGGTTTTGAAGTATATGTGAAAGGTGGAGACCGGGTTAAAAAAGGCGATAATCTCATAAAACTGGATTTGAAATATCTGAACCAAAATGCACCTTCCATGGCATCACCGGTACTATGTACAGAGATGAAAGAAAACCAGCGCATCAGACTTTTAAATAAGGGAAATATCCATGCAGGCGAGGAGTTATTTGCCGTTGACATTATGGAATAAAATATATTGTAACAGTTCAGCCATCAGCTCAAATGAGCTTTGCTCTTTTTTGCTGATTTGGCTCACCGCTGTATTATTGTAACAGTTCAGCCATCAGCTCAAATGAGCTTCGCTCCTATTCGCTGATTTGGCTCACCATATGATACGAAATAAATACAGTCAATTGCCTGCAAGCAGTCATTGTCTGTATTTATTTTGTATCGCATGGCTGAACTGTTACAAAATATTAATAAAATGTAAAAGTTTTGCAAAAATAAATATTTATGATTGATTAATAATACCCTGTCTTTTAAAATAGACAGGGTATATTGTGAAAAGGGATTCTTATATAGAAATAAATCAGCATATATTAGACATTGCTGCAAGAGTAGAAAGGACTGAATAGTTAATGACAAAATTTTTTGTAAAAAAACCATTTTTTGTAGTCGTGGCGGTAATTATTATATTAATCATCGGAGGTGTAAGTCTTGGCAACATGAATACTGATTTGATGCCGGATATGGAAATTCCATATATGATGGTTATTACCACAGAACCGGGAGCATCACCGACTAAGGTGGAAAATGATGTGACAAAGCCGCTGGAAAGTGCTTTAGGCACAGTAAATGGAGTGGAAAATATTATCAGCAGTTCTGCAAATAATTATAGCATGGTTATGATAGAGTTTGCTGATGATACAGACATGGATTCAGCACTGGTCAGAGTGTCGAAAGTTATTAATACAGTCAATCTGCCGGAGGAATGTGGAACTCCGAATTTAATGGAAGTCAGTATGGATATGATGGCTACCATGTATGCCGGAATAGATTATAAAGGAAAAGATATCAAGGAATTATCTGATTTTACTACAAAGACACTAAATCCTTATCTGGAGAGGCAGGAAGGTGTGGCAAGTATCACTACCATGGGATTAACAACAGATTCTATTGAAGTAAAATTAAATAAGAAAAAAATAGATAAAATTAATGATAAAATTTTAGGAAAGACGAATGATAAACTAGCAGATGCCAGTGAAGAAATAGAAAAAGCTGAACAGAAAATAAAAGAAGGGGAAAGCCAGTTAGAGCGTCAAAAAGAAAAACTGGATTCTAAGCAGAATGATACAAATAAGAAACTGGCACAGGCACAGGTGAAACTGGCAGAAGCTCAGGCAACAAAGGCAGCGTATCAGGCAAATCTAAACAGTCTGAGAGCAAGTGAAAGTGCCTTGAAAGCAGAACAGAAGGCATATAAAGATGCAAAACTGGAAGATACATATCAAAAAGCAGATAAAATGTTTCAGACCTTCCACAGTCAGTTAGAAAAAGCAGCACAGGCAGCAGGAGTCACTGTTCCGGACAGTGTAGAAGCGGCGGTCAAGAATAAAAAGTCTTTCAACGAATTTGCATCATGGATAAAAAAACTAGGGTATGGAGATCAAGTAAAAGAATTGTCATACGATAGGCTGAAGCAGATGTATGATGTTGTGAAAGTCAGACTTCCACAGATAGACACAGAACTGGCAAATCTGAAAACGAAAATTGCTGCAGCAAAAGCCGTGGTAGAGCAGATTGAGAAACAGATGGAAGGTATGGATAAAACACAGTCAGATGCAATATCCGGTGGGTATTCTGCAGCAGCAGGATTTGGAGCAGGGCAGGCACAGATGGCATCTGCTAAGTCCGGCTTAGATTCTTCCAGAAAAGAATTAAAAGATGCGAAGGACAAATTAAAGGACTCAAGGCAGGCAGCGATAGAAAGTGCCAATATTGACACATTACTTTCTCTCGAGACTTTATCTCAACTCATATATGCACAAAATTTTGCTATGCCGGCAGGTTATATTGACGATAAAGAAGATAATCAGTGGCTGGTAGATGTAGGAGATAATTATACAAGTAAAAAGCAGTTATCTTCTATGGTGTTGACGAAACTGCCCGGTATAGGAAAAATCAGGCTGTCTGATGTAGCAGACGTAACTATAGTAGATAATGCAGGAGAGAGTTATTCAAAGATTGATGGAAATCCGGCTGTTCTTCTTGCTATTTATAAATCCAGTACAGCAAATACAAGTGCAGTGGCAGATAATATATCTGAGGCTTTTGAGGAATTAGAAAATAAATATGATGGTCTTTCATGTACTGCGTTAATGGACCAGAGTGAGTACATTAATATTATTGTAAAAGCAGTACTGCAGAGTATATTACTAGGTGCACTTCTCGCAATTCTAGTACTTGCATTGTTTTTAAAAGATGTAAAGCCGACATTAATCGTAGCGTTCAGTATACCGTTTAGTGTACTTTTTGCCGTTATTATCATGTATTTTACAGGAATTAATTTAAATGTAATGTCATTGGCAGGTTTATGTCTTGGAATTGGTATGCTGGTAGACAATTCAATTGTTGTTATGGAGAATATCTACAGATTAAGAAACTTAGGAATATCAGCGCCGCGGGCGGCTGTACAGGGAGCAAAACAGGTAGCAGGGCCAATTGTTGCATCAACACTTACTACAGTGTGTGTATTTTTGCCAATGGTTTATGTAAAGGGAACTGTCAGCGATATGTTGATTCCTTTTGCTTTTACGATGACGTATGCGTTGGTGGCATCTTTGATTGTGGCTTTAACAGTAGTGCCGACGATAGGGGCATCTATCTTAAAAAATACGAAAACAAAAAAACATAAGTGGTTTGATAAAGTTCAGCAAATATATGGAAGAACATTGGAAAAATGTCTCCACCATAAGTTAATACCTATTGTACTTGCAATTGTATTATTTGTTTTATGTGTTGTACAGGTATTTCGTACAGGACTGGTTATGATGGACGATATGGTAAGCAATTATATTTCAGTCAGTCTCGTTATGGATGAAGATACCGATAAAGATACAGCATATGAGACTGCTGATAAAGTTATGAATGCCATTATGAAAGTAGATGGTGTGAAAAAAGTTGGTGCCATGGATGGAAATGCAGGAGCTGCTACAGGTTTAACAGGTGGTTCTGCTGATAATTACAGCCGTTTTACATTTCAGGTGATTGCAGATGATGACATATCAACAACAAATGAGTATCAGCGGATTATAAAAAATATAGAGAAGAAAGCAAAAGATATTCCATGCGAAGAGCTAAATGTGTCTTCATCAGCACTTGGAGGCATGAATGGAATGATGAGTCAGGGACTGGAAGTGCGTATTTATGGAGAAAACCAGCAGAAACTCATTTCTATTAGCAAAGATGTTATAAAAATGTTGGCAGACATCAAAGGAACAGAAAACACAGATAATGGAATTGGAGATGATACAAAACAGCTTCATTTAACAATTGATAGAAATAAGGCAGCAGAATATGGATTGACCGTTGCAGGCATTTATCAGCAGATGTCAGAAAAAATTACTACAGATAAGACTTCTATATCAATTACATCCGATAATAAGGAGTATGAGGTAAAGATAGTAAACGAGAATAATAAACCGGATTATGACAATCTGCTAAATACTACAATTAAGGCAACAACAAAAGACAGTGAAGGAAAGGACATTACAAAAAAATATAAGTTATCTAAATTTGCAGAAGTTACAAAACAGGATGCATTAAAAGAAATTAGAAGAGAAAATCAAAGAGACTATATTTCTGTAACGGCAGAAGTAAAAGACGGATATAATGCTACACTCTTATCAAGAGAATTAGAGGAAAAGTTAGAGAATTATAAGATTTCAGAGGGATATACTGCAGAAATTCAGGGTGAGTCTGAGCAGGTTATGGAAATGATAACCCAGTTGGTGCTTGCATTATTATTAGGATTCTTATTAGTTTATCTTGTTATGGTTGCACAGTTTCAAAGTTTATTATCGCCGTTTATTATTATTTTTACCATACCATTGGCATTTACCGGTGGTATGATAGGACTGATGATATTTGGACAGCAGATTTCGGCTATGGCATTGATGGGATTCATGATACTTATGGGAACTGTCGTGAACAATGGAATTGTGTTTGTGGACTATGTCAATAAATTAAGAATTCAGGGAGTAGAGAAACGGACGGCATTGGTAGCTACAGGGAAGACCCGTATGCGACCGATATTGATGACTGCTATTACAACAATCCTCTCTATGAGCGTTATGGTATTTTCTCAGGATGCAGGAAATGCGATGCAGAAAAGTATGGCGATTGTAGTAAGTTTTGGTTTACTTTATGCTACGTTTATGACATTGTTTATCGTACCGGTGCTTTATGATGTATTATATCGAAGACAGCCAAAAGAAATTGATGTAGGTTCAGATAATCTGGATGAAGTACCGGACGAGGCGGCAGAATTGATGGCCCTGATGCAGATAGAAATACAGAAGAAAGAAAAATAGGAAAATGGATTTATCGTTTCCTTGAAATAAGTTATGGAAAAGTAACATAGAATGTTATAAAATAAACTGCGGGAAATATCCGAGGATATGATAAAAAAGAGAGGATAAAAGGATGTTAGAATTAGTGGAAATTTTAAAAGTAATCTTTCTTGGAATTGTAGAAGGAATTACAGAATGGCTGCCAATCAGCAGTACAGGACATATGTTGTTGGTAGATGAGTTTATTAAGTTGAATGCAGACGAAAGTTTTAAAGAGATGTTTTTCTTTGTGATACAGTTAGGAGCAATTCTGGCAGTGGTCGTATTATTCTGGGGTAAGATGTGGCCTTTTAAAAAGAAGTCTACAAATGATGGAATCAATACAGTTGGAAGTGTTCTGAGAAAAGATGTCTGGTCATTATGGTTTAAGGTAGTGGTAGCATGTATTCCTGGTGCTGTAGTAACGATAGCTTTTGACGATTTTATTGAAGAACATTTACATACACCAATTGTGATTGCTATTACATTAATATTTTATGGTGTTGCTTTTATTCTTATCGAAAGATGGAACAAGACTAGAACACCAAAGGTTTCGGGACTTGCGGATATTACATATCAGACCGCATTTATGATTGGATTGTTTCAGGTCTTATCCATTATACCGGGAACTTCCAGATCGGGTGCAACTATAATTGGTGCATTGCTCATTGGAGTGTCACGTGTTGCAGCAGCAGAGTTTACATTTTTCCTGGCAGTACCCGTAATGTTTGGAATGAGTGCATTAAAGATGGTAAAAATGGGGTTCGCAATGACAGGAGAAGAGGCGTTTATTCTGATTTTAAGTATGATTGTAGCTTTTGTTGTGTCTGTTGTAGTTATCAAGTTCTTAATGGGGTATATTAAAAAACATGATTTTCAGATTTTTGGGTGGTATCGTATTGTACTTGGAATACTGGTATTAATTTATTTTTTATAAAATAGTGTTTCAGATTTATGAAATTATGAACATATATTTAAGTTTTATTTAAGATTTCTTAAATAATCGGGGGATTTTACCACAGATATGTTTTCGTATGCTATACTGTAAAAAGTTCACAATAATATGAAGTCATTGAATATATTAAGGTGCAGAGGAGAAAATAAACTGTATAGGAAAGTAGGGGTTTATGACAAATTACAATCAGAAAATGGAAAAAATTGAATCGAAGGATGAACTGGCAGCAAAACGTAAGAGAAGAATTGTAAGTATTTTGGGTCTGCTAATATTTTTTATATTATCAGCAGCCATTGCTTTTCCATTTATTAAGTTTTTTAAAGAACCGGAAATGTTTCAGAATTGGGTAGCCGGATTTGGAATGTGGGGATGGCTGGTATGCATCAGTGCTATGGTATTGCAGATTGTCGTTGCTATCATTCCAGGTGGTGCGATGGAGATTGGAGCAGGATATGCATTTGGAACAGTTGAAGCAACAATTCTTTGTACTCTTGGCTCTATTATAGGATGTGCAATTGTTTTCTGGTTTGTAAAAGCATTTGGCATCAAGTTTGTTGAGGCATTTTTCCCAATAGAGAAGATACAGAATCTAAAGTTCTTACAAAATGAAAAAAAGCGTGATGTTCTTGCTTTTGTGATATTTTTGATTCCGGGAATGCCAAAAGACCTGATTTCGTATTTTATGGGTTTTACCAATATTAAGTTATCAAGATGGCTGGTAATATCTACTGTGGCAAGAATTCCGGCTATTATTGTTTCGGCTATGGGAGGTCAGGCATTAGGAAAGGGCCAATACTTGGCGGCGTTAATTGTACTTGTAGTAATTGTGGTTGTGAGTGCTGTTGGCACGATTGGATATAAAATACTATGTAATTATCATAATAAAAAAGAGGGATGAGTAATACAATGTAAAAACCGGTAGAAATCATATGGTTTCCACCGGTTTTTATATTACAGGTTTTAAAATATATAAAAAATGCACTATTATAAAAAATGAGAATGTTGTAATAAAAAAACATATGTTATAATCAAAATAATGAAAAATTTCGGACGGATTACAAACAAATGAATATCGTAGGAGGTTAAATGATGAGAGGATTATGGAGAAAGGCTTTGACCATTGCCTTAGCTTTGTCATTAGTCACTGTTCCGGTAGAGATGGGACAGCCTACTGAAGTGAAAGCGGAACAGCTTGGAAGCCTTGCAACAGAGGTTACAGGCACATGGTCTTACTGGGATGGAGAGAAGGACGTTGTACAAACAAATAAGATGCTGTTGGATAAACTGCCAACAAGGGCTAATCAGGGAACATACAGATTTACTACCGAAAATTATGATGCAAATAATGGTGCTATAGACATCGGTGGATTTTCTACGTCTATGTTATGGAATTATAGCACATCACCTTTTGGTGAATGTGTTTATGCAATACCTATGGCATATTGTGGAACTGCAGACGGTATGCTTTTAGCAAAACCCTCCACATTGATTGATAAGCAGACATGGACACAGACGGTAATGATGTCTATGAACAATCTGGGGACAATGTCAGATTTTGTTGTGGGAACAGATTATTCCTTTACAAATACAAAAGTAGATAAGTCAGATGAGTGGTCTACAGACGTTGTTATGGAGAATCCGTCGGACTCATCACAATATATGAAAACAACTATAGTTCAAGGCAGCCCGTTTGGATATTTTCAGTTAAAGGGAAGCACGAGACTTACAGTGCAGAGACCGGCAAGAAATCTTCCTAGTGCTATAGTAGGGTATAATGGTACATCTATTGCAGATTCTACTATGCTTATTATAAGGGTTTTTGATAATGCAGACCAATTGACAGGGTATGGTGATTATGATTACTATGGAATATATCTTCCGGAAGGTGCAACGGTAACACAGGCAGATGCAACAGCAAAATATGCTGATAATAAAATGGGGGATTTAACAGTTACTTTTGCAAGTGAAGATAAAGCATATATGTCAATTGCATGGCTTTGTGAAACAACAGGTCAGAAAGATGCAGATGCAAAAGCAATTGCAGAAGAATATGCACCTTATGCATATAACTTTATTACAGATACAAAGACATCATTTACATATGATGCAGGTATTGTTACAACTACATA
>CAOXUF010000052.1:0-3063 GCA_948560485.1 uncultured Eubacterium sp. | reverse complement strand
CTGGAGTTCAGACGTGTGCTCTTCCGATCTACTGTTGATAAAAAAGCAGAGAGTACAGCAGATGGTACAATTATGGGAATTATGCCACATCAGTATAAACATATGAGTGATTATACATATCTTAATAATACTGCTAGAACGATTCGTGGAACAATGAAATTTTTAGTGGGAGATACATATCAGACGACACTAAAGTTTGGAGGAATTCTTCCTTCACTTCCAGGAATAGAAGAGGCTGATAAAGCTACTTTACAGGGATATGTAGATGAGTTTATGGAGAAATATGGACCGACAGATGATGGTGGACTTACAAAAGAGAACTACAGTGTTAATACATACGACACCGGGAAAAAATTAAATCGTGCGGTGCAGGCAATGGAAGCAGCAGAGGAATGTGGAGATACAGCAGCGGCTGCCAAAATACTGGAAGGGATTAAAAATGAGCTGGCTGACTGGTTTACGGCAGACGGTAGTGAAGAGGATAAATACTTTTATTATGATGAGGGGACAGGAAGTTTGTTTGGTTTCCCACAGGCATATTATACTGTTGATGGAATGACAGATCATCATTTCCATTATGGTTATTTTATTAATGCAGCAGCGCAGGTAGCAATGCGTGATCCTGGATTTATAAAACAGTACAGCAATATTATAAATGAAATTATTGGTGATGTAGCTACATATGAGGAAAACCATAAAGATTCCAGATACCCGTTTTTAAGAAACTTCTCTACATATGAGGGACATTCATGGGCATCCGGTCATGCAAATTTCGGTGATGGAAATAATCAGGAATCCAGTTCAGAGGCTATCAATGCATGGGCAGGTCTTATTCTATATGGTCAGGCAATGGGAGATGAAGAGTTGACTGAACTTGGTGTATATTTATATGAGACAGAAGTATCATCTGTAAACTGCTATTGGTTCGATATTGATGGAGATATTTTAGACCCTAAGTATACAGAAGGAACAGGTGCATCTGCTAAGTATATTCAGTCCTCTATGGTTTGGGGAGGCAAATACACATATTCTACATGGTGGACAGATGAGCCGCTGCAGGTACAGGGTATTAATATACTTCCTATGACAGCAGCATCATTCTATGCAGCAAGAAATAAAGAATATATTATTAATAACTGGAAGACTGCAGTGAGAAACGAAAATAGTTATGCCGGACTTTCAGAAAAACAGACAAAACGCTGGAACGAAATCTGGAGTGAGTATCTGGCAATGGCTGATCCGGCACAGGCTATGGAATATTTTGATGATCAGTGCGATCCGGAAGCAGGAGAATCAAAAGCACATGCTTATCATTGGATTATGGCAATGGATAAAGCAGGAACACCAGAACTGGATATAACCAGTGATAATCCGTTGGCATGCGTCTTTAAAAATGCAGATGATGAAATGACTTATGTGGCATATAATGCATCTGATATAGAGAAGACTGTAACATTCTCAGATGGAGCGGAATTAGTAGTTCAGCCACATTCAATGGCGGTTGCAGGAGATGGTCAGATTTCAAGTAAAGCAAAATATAAAGTAGAACATTATTTATCTGATGGTAATGATGGGTTTAATTTAGTAAATACCGAAATCAAAAGTGGAAAGATTGGTGCCGCAGTAACAGCAGCAGCGAAAAAATATCCAGGGTATGAAATAAATACATCTATAGAAGGTACTGTGGCAGAAGGAATTGTTGTAGAAGATGGAAGTCTGGTATTGAAACTGTACTATGATGTGGCAGAGATTAAAACTACAACGCCATATGAAGATGATAACAAGTATACTTCATTGGGAGATTCTAATGGATACCCAATATCTTATACATTACTTCGAGATGATTTTGGAGCAGGCGTTAAATTATTAGATGCAAATGATACATTCTATATGGAATATTCGGGAGAATATACAGCAGATAACACACAAGCTTCTGTTAATAGAACAGACAGCAGTGCTTTTACAGGAGTGTTTAAACTTTCGGTGAAAAGCACATTAAAGCCGGATTCATATAATACTGTAAAATTAGTCAGTGGCGGTAAACAGGTATATGTATTAATAAAATATGGCAATCCGACAGAGGCACCGGATTTATCTGATTTTGAAAGTAATGAACCAATTACAACACCGGATCCGGACAAACCGACAGAGGCATTGGGATTAATTTTAGGAACACCATCTGATAATGTTGTGTCTGTAACTTTCAGAACTACAGAAGAGCAGAATGAAAAAGGACAGGTTTATAATATTTATGTAGATGATGTGGCAAAATTATCAGGAGTATCTGCTGGAACATATATGATTGACGGCATTGAAGCCGGAAATCGTAAAGTGACAGTAAAAGCTGTTTTGAACGGATATGAGTCACAAGGTATTTCAGATACTATTAAGGTACTTGGTGAGGTAATTACTGATGAACCGGGAACGACTAAGGATTCACATGATGATACGACATCAGGTGATGATATAACAACTAAGGATTCACAGAATGATACAACACCTGTTGTAACTACAACAAATGATTCACAGAAAGTTACAACATCAGTGAAAACAACGACTAGAAAAGTAACAGTTAAAAGAGCTAAGATTAAGAAAGTAAAGAAACTTTCAAAGAAAAAAATCAAACTGACATTCAAGAAATTAAAAGGAATTCGTGGATATCAGATAAAAATCTCAAAGAAGAAGAACTTTAAGAAAAAGTATACAATTACCCGTGTTGTGAAGAAAAACAGAAAAGTATACAAAATTAAAGTAAATGCAAAGAAATTAAAGAAAGCTAAAAAGTTATATGTGAAAGCCAGAGCTTATAAAATTGTAAACAAAAAGAGAGTTTTTGGAAGATGGAGTAAGCGTAAAGCAGTAAAACGTTAACAGATAAAATAGACCATAGATACTATACTGATTGCAAAGGTAGAGTGTCTATGGTCTTTTACATAATAATAGAAAAAGAATATACAGATTTTTGCTTTTTTATCCGAAAAATCACCTTAATATTTTACAGAAATCTTCATAAAATATATATTAAAGAAAAATCGTGTTTTTTCTTGTGTAATCTGTAAGAGA
>CAOXUF010000051.1:7270-11299 GCA_948560485.1 uncultured Eubacterium sp. | reverse complement strand
CAGATTCCGTATAAATTGCGTGACGAAGTTGCAAAGATGATCCCTACAATCAAGACGCTAAATGATTTAGGAGAAGAGGAAGAGAAAGACGTTCTGCTCAAAGATATTCTCAATAAGAATGAAAAGTTGAAAGAAGTATATGAAAAGTTCCCACTTTGGTTCAAGTATGTCATGGATGTTGAGGGTTTACCTAAGTCAATGGGAAGACACGCAGCAGGAACACTTATAACACCTACTCCAGTTACAGATTATTGTCCATTATGTTATGATTCTGAAAAAAATATTATGATCGAGTTAGAGATGCATAATGCTATGGATGATTTGGGGCTTGTCAAGATGGACTATCTTGGTCTGGAGACTCTTGATATTGTTGATGACACGCTAAAAATGGCTGGTATTACATGGGATGATGTTGATATTAACCATTTGAATTTAGAAGATAAAGAAGTTTTTGAAAAAGTATATAAGAATGGCAATACAGTTGGTATCTTTCAGATGGAATCGGCAGAAGGAAGACGAATGTGTATTGAAGCAAAAGCGGATAACGTAGAGGATGTTATTGTTGTCAATGCAGCCAATCGTCCAGGAACAAAAGAGAGTTTTCCAACATATTGTCAAAATAAACTAAATCCAGAAAATGTAAGCGTTTTGCATGAAGATTTAAGAGAGTTGTTTGGAAAAACACATTATATATTGTTGTATCAGGAACAGGCATTGCAATTATTCAGACACGCAGGATTCCCAGAAGAACAGGTTGATAATGCAAGAAGAGCTATCGGTAAGAAAAAGAAAGAAGTAATGGAACAGCTTGAAGTAGATTTCAGAGCTGGTCTTACTCAAAAAGGATGGAACAATGAACAGTTGATTGAGATTTGGCAGCTAATGCTAAAACAGGCAGAATATTGTTTTAATCGTGGTCACGCTGTTGCATATGGTCTATTATCTTATCTTACTGCATATTTGAAAACTCACTACACAATTTATTTTATGGCAGCACTACTTACATCTAAAAGCGACAAGGTACAGAAAATTAGTATCGTAATCAACGACTGCAAGAGATTGGGTATCAAAGTGTCTCCACCAAATGTTAATAAATCAGATATTGAGTTTACTGCCCTACCAGAAAATAATGAGATTTTGTTTGGATTATTGGCTGTAAAAGGTCTTGGTGAGTCTATTGTTGATAAGATTATTGAAAATAGACCATATCAGAGTATGAATGATTTTATTGAGAAAGTCGCTGATAAGACAGCAATCATCACATTGATTAAGGCTGGTGCTATTCCAACAAAAGATAAAATGCTCTCTTTGAAGAAATATGCCAACAGACTTTTTGAAAGAAAAGATTATAGACCTGTAACCACATTACCATCTCCATACTCAAAACTTATACCTTTTGGATTGAATGTTGATGATTACAGAGACGGTAGAAAAGTAAATAGAGAGGCATTGCTGATAGATTATAACAAAGTAAAAGAGAAATTATTTATATAAGAACAGAATCAAAAATACAAAAATCACATGACAGAGTTCCAAGAGAAATATGCAAAAGATGAATATATGTGGGAATTTGATACATTGTCTATGTTTCTGACAAATGATCCTTTGAAAGATGCCTACAAATATACAAAGACAGATTGGGATATGGTAGAGGACGGAGATAAGACTACATTGTTCTGTGTCATTGTTGATATTAAAAGAAAGAAAGATAAAAATGGAAATCAATTTGCATATTTAGACCTGTATACACCATTTGGTATTATTGAAGCAACTATATGGTCAAGCCAGTTAAAACAATATAGCGATGACATTAAGAAAGGAAATTGTCTTGCAATACTCGGAAGAAAGAGAGAAGAACATTTCTTTGTAGAGAAAGTAAAACCATATAATACTTGGTTGGATCAGATGAGGAAGAAAGGAGTGGCAGTATAAATTTTAAAGGATAATTACAAGATTTATGTTCATATAAACAAAATAAATGGAAAATTATATTTTGGTCAAACAGGGCAAGAAAATGTTAAAAGTAGATGGGACAGTGGACACGGATATAAAACATGCATTGCTTTCGATAGAGCTATAAAGAAATATGGTTGGAATAATTTTGGGCATATTATATTATTTGAGGATCTAATTCTTGAGATGGCAAATATTATTGAACAAGAGTTAATCAAGAAGTATAGAACAACAAACAGTAAATATGGATACAATATAACATCGGGTGGTTCAAACTTCAAGATGAGTGAGAAAACAAAAGAAAAGTTAAGAGAGAAGGCATTAGGAAGAACTCATTCAGAAGAAACAAAAGAAAAAATGAAGATGTATTGGAGAGAACATAAACATCCATTACAAGGAAAACATCATTCAGAAGAGTCGAGATATAAGATGAGAGAAGCAAAACTTGGTAAAACAATGTCCAAAGAAACAAAAGATAAATTAAGTAAAATTAAACAGGGTGAAAATAATCCTTTTTATGGTAAACATCATACGCAAAATATTAAAAATATTATATCTCAAAAGGCTTCTGATAGGAATATTGGTGAAGGAAATCCCTTTTATGGGAAACATCACTCAATTGAAGCAAAAATAAAAATGAGCGAAGCACATAAGAAGATTCCTAAAGAAAAACATGGCAGATATGGAAAAACAATATCACCAAAGGCAAAAGAAGCAATGAGAAGGTCAAATATGAAACCCGTTGCTCAATATGACAAAGAGAATAACTTTATTAAAATTTATGAATCTGCTACACAAGCAGGAAAAGCAGTTGGCTGTGGAATTGATGCAATATCCAATTGTTGTAGAGGGAAAAGTAAAACTTGCATGGGTTACATATTTAAATACGTAGAAGATATATAGAAATAGAGGTGAGCTGATAGTGGATGACGAATTATTCACATTTAAGATAATAATAAGTACAGAAAAATATTATAACGAAGATACAACTTGGGGGTCTTATATAGGATACACAGAAGATGATATCCCATATTGTACAAAAGAAAGTATCAATCATTTTGATAAAGATCAAGTGCCAAAAAATTTCTGCAATATTGTGGGGAAAATGCAACAACTTTCTATTGGGTGCGAATATCAAATTAAGGCTAAACATGAATTTAATAAGCAATATGGTCATCAGTATCAACCAGTAACAGTATATGCGTTAGTACCTCAAACAAAGGAAATGCAATTATTGTTTTTGAAAACAATTATACCAGAATGGATGGCTGAAAATCTTATTAATGTTTATCCTAATTTAGTTAATGATGTTGCAAATGGAGAATTAAAAGAGATTGAATATGATAAGATTAAAGGTGTCAGAGAAATTACATGGAGACGAGTAAGAGAAAAAATTATAAATAATTTCTTAATCTCAGATATTCTTGTAATGCTTCAACCAGTTGGCGTTACATATACAATGATACGAAAGTTATTATCAGATGAGTCGAATCCAATATTACTTAAAAAGCAATTGGATGAAAACCCTTATGTTCTCACAAAAATTCCGCAGTTGGGTTTTAAACGTATAGATGATTTATCTTTGAAGTTAAAACCTAATATGATTGATTCTACTGAAAGATTAGTAGCTTTTATAAAATACTATTTTACAGATTTGGGAGAGAGTAGTGGTCATACATGGTGTTCAGTTAAGATTCTAAAATCGGCAATAAGTAATAGTGTTCCTGAGTGTGCTGATAAAACGGATTGGTTATTGGAAAACAATGAGTTTTTACACATATCAGAAGATAGAGTAGGGCTGAAATATTATCACGATATCGAAATGCAGATTTATAATATACTGCTTGAAAAGTCTAAGAAACAGACGGACATTAATATCTTTGATGAAAAAATAGAACAGGCGATCAGACATGCAGAAGAAGAACAAGGATTTCAATATGTAGTAGAACAGCTTGACACAATCAATAAAAGTTTACATAGAACAATCAGCCTAATAACTGGAAAAGCTGGCACTGGTAAGACTTCCATTATGAGAGCGATTGTAAAAGCATATACAGAGAAGATCGGAAGAGCGTC
>CAOXUF010000051.1:0-7260 GCA_948560485.1 uncultured Eubacterium sp. | reverse complement strand
ATACAGAGAACCAATTTACATTAACGGCATCTGCTTTATCAGCTATGGCAGCACAGAGAATAACTGAAGCAACATCATTTCCTGCTATGACGATTCATAGGACATTAGGATGTAAAGGTTTGAATAAGTTTGATTTTAATAAGGATAATCACTTGATTACAAGCGTTGCATTTCTTGATGAGGGAAGTATGGTAAATGCCAGTTTATTTCTCCATTGGTTAGAAGCTATTGATGATAACACAAGAATTATTATTTCTGGTGATCACAAGCAGTTACCGCCAATAGGATTTGGTAATGTATTTTCAGATTTGATAGAAATGTTTGATGATACAGTGGTAAGCAAATTAGTGAAACCGATGAGACAAGCTGAGAAATCTGGTATTTTAGTAGACGCAAATCTAATCCGTGAAAATATCAACCCTATAACTGAAAAGTTACAACCGAGAATTATTCATGGTGAGTTACAAGATATGTATTATATGTTCCGTACAAATAGGCAGTCATTGTTTGATATTGCAGTTAAGACATTCCTAAAATCGGTAGAATCTGATGGAATTGATAATGTTGTTATTGCAGTTCCACGAAGAAAAGATTGCTTGAATAGTACAAATGAGTTAAATAAAACGATTCAGGAAAAACTTTTAGGGGATGTGTTGCAAAGTATATCTGGATTTGAGATGACATTCAAATTGGGTGCGAAAGTGATGCAGACAGTAAATGATTACGATAAGAATGTGTTCAACGGAGAAATAGGATATATAACAGAAATCAGTGAGAGACAGAATGGCAAAAAGAAAGAAGAATATTGTGTAGTAACCTATACTGATATTTTTGGAAAAGAAAAATTGATTGAGTACACAAAGAAAGAACTGACAGCATTGGATCTTGCTTATGCAATGACCGTACATAAGCTACAGGGAGCCGGTAGAAAGATTGTGATTGGGATTATTGATAATACACATCATCAGCTTTTAGATAACTGTATGTTATACACGTTGCTAACACGAGCAAAGAAAAGATGCCTACTGTTGGCAGAGCCACAAGCATTTTTGCAATGTATCCGTACAAGTCATAATAAACGGAACACATGGATGATGTTGGAGGAAAAAGTAGCATAAAAATAGTCCATATATAGTGGATTTTGATTGAGTAAACCACTATATATGGACAAGATAAGGCAATGAAATAGGACTTTCAAGTGTAAATAAAAAAGGCATCCGTTATGAATGCCCAGATGACTTCTTTGATTTTTTTGATGAAAGAGCCATTTTTAAAAGTTGGTTTTGAACGGTTAGTTCACGATTGGATTTCTCAACTGTATCAATATGATTTAATAAATTACCTTCCCGTTTTGCCTTATAAACGGTGCTTTTACTTGTATTTGTAATTTGAGAAAGAGCATCAATAGCTTTACCAGAAGGATTTAAAGCTGCAATTCCTTTCTTTTGTTTTTTGGAAAGCTTTTCTTTTGCCATAATATTTACCTTCCTTTCTTAAAAATTATTAATTCAATTATATCAAATAGATAATATTACAGCAATAGAACGTAATGAATTAAATTATTAAATAAATATAAAGTTTTGAATGGAGTTAGTATGATTTATAGAAACTATAAAGAAATAGAAAATATCAAACCAGGTGCAAAGCTATGGGCGTGTGCTTATAAATTTGACAATAATAAGATTACAATGGGCTTAATATCAAAACCTGTATATGGGATGTTAAGAGGTTACGCATGGGATTATGATGCGATAGCTGAGGAAAAATCATATTCATCATTTTTTGTACCATTTAAAAGAAATAGCGAAACAGAATTTGCGAAATCGAAAGCAGTTCAAATTGATTCTAGAATGTATGCTGACACATATGAGGAATGTGTAGAGCTGTTTAATAGTTTAGTAAATGAAAAAGTAGAGTGGTTTTTAAAGAGAGCAGAAGAAACAAAGAAGGATTTGATTCGAGAAACGATATAAGGAGGATGAGACATGTTAATTTTATTAACTATTGTGTTTTTGGTTTTATTAATTGTTGCTGCGAATAAAGATTGGGATAGCGCAGGAAGTTTTTGTACGATTGGATTTGGAGTATGTTTAATAACTATTGTTGTATTAAGTTGGAGTATTGTCAGTGGATATACTTTGGAATCTAAAATAAATATGTATACAGAAGAAAATCAAAATATTGAAGAAGATATGAATATTCTGGTAGAGCAGTACATGAATTATGAATCTGATACATATGGCAATTTAAAAAATGAAAGCAGTATTACGCTTGTATCTTTATATCCAGAATTGAAAGCGGATACTTTAGTAGAGAAACAAATTGAAATTTATACAGAGAATAATAAGAAGATCAAAGAGTTAAAAGAGAAAATTATTAATATAAGCAACTATAAATGGCTTTTATATTTTGGTAGATGATGAAAATAAGGCAATGAAAGATAGGTTTCAAGTACACAAAGAAAGGATATGAAAATGGAAGGAAATAAGAGTTATATACAACAAATCGCTAATATGCTTGGTGTGGAAATTAATGAAGAATTTAAAATAAGACCAACAGAATACGGAAAAGTTTTAGGTTGTAAAGAGATTGATAAGGTATTTAGATTTGATACTGAATTAGTATACAAGGGATATAATGATGGTTGGTCTGAATGGTGGGGATATGAGTGCGATAAATATTTGTATTATTTAATTCTTGGGAAGTATGAAATAGTTAAAATTAGCGATGCGGATTGAAGGTTTATAAATAAAGGAAATTTGCCAATGAATCAACGGAATCAACGCTTTCATGGAGGTGATTGGGATTAAAATATTAAAATATCTTGTAACAAGACCAAAAGACACAGTAGAGGTATTGCTTATAAAAAATAAATGTGATGCTACATATTCATTTGTGAATATAACAAAAGGACACATTTGTCCGTGTCGATTCAATTCTGTTAAGGACGCAATTGGAGATATGGATAGGTTAATTAAAGAAAATAAAATTATTAGGTATGAAAATGTTCAATGAATCAAGTCTTTTAAAGGAGTGGAAATATTATTCAAGCTATAGACAAAATAATTAATGGAAGTTATAAAGTAACTGAAAAACAAAGAATGTTGAATGAATATAAAGATGAAATAAATAAACAGATAAACGAAGCAATTAAAGAGATTGAAAAAGGATACAAATATTGTGCACAGTGTAAAGAATATTATAAAGAAAAAGCATGGGAGAAAGAAGAAAGACAAGAAATTAGAAAAGTATGCACATATACAGATCCTATTGAATGGCAAGATAATGAATATGAAAATAAGAAATGTTTTGTTAAATATTCAATATGTCCAATGGGACATATGATAGAAGAAAACATTTCTTATTAAAAAAATGAATTCGCAATTTTAAGGAAAGTAAATTATGGGAAATTGGAAATATAAATTAGAAGATGAAGGTAAGCAACTAAGAAAATTAATAGATGAAGGCGATTTGACTTTGGAAACTGTAATTGCTGTATATAATCAAATGATTGCTTGCTTAAAATTTTTAAAATTAAAGTTGATTGGAAGAGACAAAATTGATTTATCATATGAGATTGACTGTATGATAGAAGATTATAAATTGGCACGTCCAGAAGATACAGATGCTTATAATTATTATGAGGAAGAAGATATTCTTAATTTCAATCTGAGAGGATTTTATGATTTCTGTGATGATAATAGAGTGTGGTTCGGGCTATAAGAACAATAGAATGTGCGTTTCAAGAGAAGGAAAATTATATAAATGAAGAAAAATGAATATGTAACATTTTGCAAATGTGGATGTGGAAATGGTATCGTTCTAAAAGCGGATAATGAAGATAATGATCTGTCTTTGCAGATTGTGAGTGATAATTTTTACTTTATGCAAAATAAAGGGAAGATATCATTAAAAGAAAAGATTAAATGTATTTGGTATATCATTGTAGGTAAAGAATATTGTTACTTTGATATTTTGATTGATAAAGATGAATTACAAGAATTTAAAGAATTTGTAGCAAAGTTATAGGAGGAATGTGATTGGATAAAATAGGAAGAATTAAAGAGTTAGTGGGGATACTGCAAAAAGCATCATATGCCTATTATGGATTGGATAGTTCATTAATGACAGATAAAGAATATGATAATTTATACGATGAATTATCAGTATTAGAAAGAGAAACTAATTGCATATTGGCTGGCTCACCAACAATAAAAGTACAAGGATATATATTAGATGGTTTTACAAAAGTAAAGCATACAAAACCAATGTTAAGTGCCAATAAAACAAAAGATACAAAAGAAATTGAAAAGTTTGTTACTAATAATAGATTCTACGGTTCATACAAACTTGATGGATTAACAGTTGTGGTTAGATACAAAAATGGCGAGTTTACACAAGGCATTACAAGAGGGAATGGTATAGAAGGGGAAGATGTAACAGAACAATGCAAATTTATTAAAAATCTTCCTATGACTATTCCTTATAAAAGCAACTTAGAATTACGTGGCGAATGTGTGATCTCGTGGGATGAATTTAAAAGAATCAATAAAAATTTAGATATTCCATTTTCACATCCACGAAATCTGGCAGCGGGGACATTACGAAACCTTAATTTAAATATCATTAGGGAGAGAAATTTGTCTTTTGTAGTGTTTGAATGTGTAACAGATATGAAAGATGATAGTAAATCTGAAACACTAATTAATGTGCATAATATGGGTTTTGAAATTGTTCCAATTACAAAATTATATAGTACAGTAGATCAGGTACACAATGCGTTGCAACCTGAATTTTATCAATATCCAACAGACGGGATTATTTTTGAGTTAGACAGTCGCAAATTATCTGAATCTTTAGGATCGACATCTCATCATGAATGCTGTCGTATGGCACTGAAATGGGAAGATGAATTATATGATACTGTTTTAAAGGACATTGAATGGAATACTTCTAAAACTGGGCTGATAAATCCAGTAGCAGTATTTGAACCTGTAGATCTTGATGGAACTATTATGACCAGAGCCACTTTGCATAACATCTCTTATATAGAAGATTTACAATTGGGTATTGGAGATATAATTCAAGTATATCGTGCAAATATGGTAATTCCTAAAGTACATGATAATCTTACCAGAAGTAATACATATGAGCTTCCTAATAAATGTCCTTGTTGCGGAGGAGATGTAGAAATACATAATGAAAATGGAAGTAAGACGCTGCATTGTATTAATCCTGATTGTGTGGCGAAACTATTAGGAAAACTTGTTCACTTCGTAAGCAAGAACGCAATCAATATTGACGGATTATCAGAGCAGACATTACAGAAATTTATTGATTTAGGATGGCTTAACTCATTCAGAGATATTTATTACTTATCAGAACACAAAGAAGAGATGTATAAACTTGATGGCTTTGGTAAGAAATCAGTAGACAAATTATTAGAAAACATTGAAAAAAGTAGAAATATTACATTGGATAGATTCATTTATGGACTGTGTATTCCTCTGATTGGCAGAACGGCAAGTAAAGAAATTGCCTTGTGTTGTAAGAAGGTAGCTATAAATAATATGTGGGATGATATATATGCGTTTTTTAATTATGGGCCATTTTATCCATCTGAACTTAATGGATTTGGTGAAGTAATGTGTAAATCATTAAATGAGTATATATCTGAAAACAGAAATATAATTATGAAATTATCGAAAGAATTTAATATGAAAAATGTGACAAAGTTAGAACAGAAAGAGGAGAGTCTATTAAATAAAAGTTTTGTAATTACTGGCAGCTTAAATCATTATAAAAACCGTGATGAACTTGTAAATATTATTGAACAGTTGGGAGGTAAAGTATCAGGATCAGTTAGTGCAAAAACAAATTACCTTATAAATAATGATACAAAAAGTAATTCGTCCAAAAATAAGAAAGCTAAAGAATTAGGAATACCAATTATAAGTGAAGGCCAATTTGTTCAGATGATCACATCTTAAAGTAGAAGTAATAAATGTAACTCGTAAACACATCAAATAAAATCAAATTTTAATCCTGGAGGTAAAAGTGAATAAGAAGAAAATCAAATTGTCAACGCCTGAAATGGTTACTGATTTTATTAATGTCTGCTCAAAATATGAGTGCGATATTAATTTATATGATGGACGAAATTTAATTGATGCGAAATCAATTATTGGAGTTTTTGCTATTGCACAAGGAAAAGTAATTGAAGTACAAGCGATCAGTTCAGACGAAAGTGTTATTTCATCGTTTGTTGAAGATATGAAGAAATTTGAAGTATAAAAACAAAACATAAAACAAAAGGAGAAGAAAAAGTATGAGAGTTATTGAACCTAGCTATGAAATTTTCACAGAGATTTCCGAAGGTGGAATCAAGGAATTGCAACACATTGAGAAGATTGGACGCATATGTTATAAGTCAGAAGATAAGATTACAGAGGATGGTGAATCTGCTAAGAAGTTTGTGAAAATGCTGATTGAAAGAGGACATGAGGCAATGATAGAGCATTCGTCTTTATCTGTAAAGTTTACAGTAGATCGTGGAGTGTCACATGAACTGGTGAGACATAGAATTGCTTCGTTTGCACAGGAGAGTACAAGATACTGTAACTATTCAAAAGATAAGTTTGATAATGGCATTACATTTATTAAACCGTTTTTCTTTAAAGAAGGAACAACAGAATATGAAGAATGGGAAGATGCTATGGATAATGCGGAGCAGTCTTATTTATTCTTAATTAATGACTGTGGTGCCACACCGCAAGAAGCACGTTCTGTATTGCCTAACAGTACCAAGACAGAAATTACAATTACTGCTAACTATAGAGAGTGGCGTAACTTCTTTAAATTGAGAACTGCAAAAGCAGCACATCCGCAGATGCAGGAGGTTACAAGACCGTTGCTGAAAGAATTAAAGACAAGATTACCTATTATTTTTGATGATATTGAAATGGAGGAATAAATACATATATGATTATTGTTTTGTTAGGGGCTTCCGGATCAGGGAAGTCCACAATTGAAAATGAATTAGCAACACATCATGGCTTTGAAAAGATTATTTCATTGAGCTACTAATAAACGAGGTAAATTATATGAGAATTGTAACTGGTATTATTGCGTGTGTTTTGTTTTTATACTTATGTGGATTATATGTATATTACAAGGCTATTAAATATTTTAATATCATTTTTTAAATGGAGGGATAATTATATAGCAAAAAGAAGAAAATTTAATCAATAAATTTGATTT
>CAOXUF010000050.1:3359-11519 GCA_948560485.1 uncultured Eubacterium sp. | reverse complement strand
TTCCATCTGCCATATATCCAATCGTTATAAATTCAATGATATAAGTCAACCATTTGAAAATGTCATATGCTTTATCTATATCAAAAATTATTTGATTATATAATAATGCAAAATAGACAGCAAATAGCAAAAAATATAAGAGTTCGCAAAAAATCATTACAGCAACTCCTTCAATCCACATTTTTCTATATCCAAACCAAAACCCTCCAAAAAATGCCGCAGCAAAGTTAAATTTTCTCTTATTTTGTAGACGTTTAAAGCGTAGTAAGTACTTTTCGTTTCCCTTTCCAACGAACTCTGTTATTTCAGAGACTGAATATCCGCTTAATTCTTTTTCCATAAAGTGTCTTCTCCTTTATTGTTTATAATACCATAATACTTTTATCTCCATAGGATCACCTTGCATATCTTTTGATAAAACCGCTATATATTGTCCTGTATACCCATTATGTCCTTCTTCCAAAATACTGAGTTTAACATCGTTGGGTTTTAAATAATACCTGTCATTGCCCCTATAGTTTATACCCTTTCCATTAAAAGGAGTATACTCAACTACCAGAACATCACCTCCAAGTAATTCTTCATCTAATGCCTCATCTATATCCTCCATGTCATCTATACCAATATCTTTTAATGATTTACTATATTGTGATTTCAAAGCATCCTCAGCTGTGTCCTTTGCATCATTCGCTAAACTTTGAGGGATTTTTATTTCTGTCAAACTAAAACACCAGTAAAATGCACCGTTGCCTATTTCAATAAGGCTATTGGGTAAATCTATCTGTTGTAATAAAGAGCAACCATGAAATGCATCATGTTCTATTTTAGTAACACTTTCAGGTAAATTTATTTGCTCTAATGTAAAACAACTTTAACCGTTTTATATACATAGTAGTAACCTTTTATTTTTAAGTGTTACCTCTTGATGATGGTAATTCATTCGATTATCTTCAATTCTGTCTTTCTCCGAACTGCTTTTTCCTACAGCATATACACCATACATCTTATTTTTAAAATGTGCTCCATAAATTGATTCCTCGAAAAAAGTTTACCAATGCCCGTTCAATATATGTCACAAACAGATTTTTGAAGTGGATTGAATTCGTTCTATTCTTGCTCAAAAACTGTAAGGACTTGCATAACGCTATACCAAACAAAAATGATATTTTTAGTGTTGTCAACTTGCACACCATTATTGAGCTCGAGACTATTTGCTACTCCCTTTGGGTAAAATGTGACGTCCCAGGTAATGGTTGTATTTGCATCAGAGAGATAAACGTAGAGTGAAGTCCCATCATTTACAAATGAAAGAAGATGAGAACCAGCATTGTCTGTAAGCGTATTTCCCTGAATGATCATAGCAGATTCATTAAAATCTATTTTGTCAGTTGATACAGAGAGGGTAGAGGAAACCGTATCAGAGCTACCCGTATGCCACTGCTGCCCTGTTCCATCAAACAGGTTATCTGCATAAGCTATTTCCCTCCAAGTACCGAGTAAGCTTGAATAATCCCCGACTTGGATTTGCATGAGATTCATCTCTGTATTTTGGTTGCCTTGCGTTGTGTTGGGGGGCATCGTGCTTTTTGGTGAATCGCTGGCACAGCCTGTTTGAAATATTAATACTATAATATACATAAAAAGAATAAATTTATACTTATGAAAAGATTTCATTTTCCTGCTTTGTAAAAAAAATTGCTGGACATGGCATCTATTTAACTTATTAGTTTGTATTTTCTTATTATTTGAATTTGCTTAGCAGGGCATCCCAATGTTGTATTCCATTTTCTTTAACATATAAATCATAGGATTCATCGCTGATTCGTTTTACCAATTCCTGATTGTTTATATATTCAGTAATTTTTGTCTCATCCATTTTTAACTCTAATTCTTGTATTATTTCTAATGTATTAGGATTAAGTATTATCAGCTTATATAATTCATTTTCTTTAGTCGAGGTTTTATTGTAGTAAACAATGTATTGGTCTGTCTCAGTAAGTAACTTATTTTGATATTCCAATGTTTTAAAGGATTCATTACCCCATATTATGATTGAGCTTTCATCTTCAACGGAGATACCATTAAGCTTTGTATAACTAATATATTTAATTGCATTCATCATGATACCATCATATCTGTGTTCTGTGATAATTCCATTATAAATAAATGATTTATCATTAGTTGGAAAAAGTAGTTTGTCATCTTCTACGTCGTAAACTAATATTGTATTGAGATCTGGAGATACACTGTTTCTTATATTTATCTCTAAACACAATTCTTTTTTGTTATCACCTTTGAAGTCAATAAAGTAAGTATTTCTTAATATTACATCTTCTTTATCGTAATTTAAAGCAATCTGAAAAATACTACCCGAACTATTTTCACCAGACAAGATAGCCATACCATTTTCATTTTCTGTAAGTTCCACAATTATATCTGAAATTGTATTATCTTGAGTATCTTTATTACGGAATACCATTATGAAAAAGCATATCAAAATTGCGGTGCAGAAAATGCAGTAAATAATTATTTTATTAAACTTCATAAAAAATGCTCCCTCATACTAATTAACAATTAAACCACGTTTTAACCACTTGCCTTGTGAGCTGGAGTAAATGACAACCGCATCACTGGTCTTGGAGGAACTCATATTATGTACATATCCGTAATCTTCACTTACATAAAAAACATTTTTATCTACCTCCTTGATATAATGGCATTTGGTTGACTCGTACCAAATATCATAATTATTAACTCTTCCGAAAAAGAAGGTAGCCTTACCTATTGGGTTGGGTACAGCCCCACTTAATGCATCAATAGCAGCTTGCTTTACATCTTCATTTTTGGGTTTTCCAATTTCCGAGTTTCTAAATCCGCCATATTGATTCTTTGCCGTTACTACTTCACGAATTGATTGATTGTGTTCATCTGCTCTGTTGATAACGGAATAAGCAACTGCAAGAAAGCCATCATAAGTTGGACACTCCGTCCCCAATGCTACTAAATAATTATAATCTTCTTCAGAATAGGCAGCCTCCGCTCCCTCAGTAAGCTCACCCTTATCGTTAGCCCAATATGTTATCCCAGTATCCGGATCTGTAATTTCTTCATTCACTGCCATAGCGCCATCAGCCTTAAGATAATAAAGTTTACCATTATGCTTTCTTACTTGTGATATTGCCATTTTTCCATTACTACGTAAATAATACCAATGCTTCTTTGCCTCATCTTGTCTCCATACTGATTTGGCCATTTTCCCATCACTATGAAAGTAGTACCATGTTCCCTCTATCTCTAACCAGTGTTTTGCCATGTGACCGGCTGTTTCCCTTCCATTTTGCTTCTTTGATTTTAAATAATACCAGTCACCATTTTCCTTAAACCAGCCTGTCATCATAAAACTATCTGAGTCAACATAGTACCATTGGCCATTGCTCTCAACCCAAGTATCTTTGATGAAAGTACCATCTCTATAATATTTCCACTTAGATCCAAGTGGCTCCCCTGCTTCTACCCATTGTCCCAAAACCCCCATCGCTGCAGGTATCTGATTATCTGCAATATGAAAAGTATATGGATAAGAACCATCTGTTAAATCTTGGTTGCTGGTTACGTTGAATTTAAAAATATAATTTCCAGTCACAGAATCTTTTGTAATAATCACTTTATTTACACTTGCCATAGAACCTAATAAAGCCAATAAGGCAGGATTGACTCCAATCGGATTAATAACTGCCGGCATACTTCCTAATACCTTTAGCAGATAGGTTCCAAAATCCGGTGTGAGATGGACATTTTCCTGGGACATAGGAGGATGGAGGCCAGGTTGCGTGCCTTTTAAATATCTTATCTCCCCATTTCCGTTAAACTCATCTCCCATATGAAAAGAACTTTGTTTTTTACCCATCGCTTTCCCCTCTCTCTGAATGCCATATAATTTTTAAATTGTCCATATAATTCCCATACAAAAAGGATAGTTCATCTTCCAAACGCAACCCACTGTTTCTAATTAGACTAACACTCTGTTCTGACATGATTTGAAAACATTTCATAAACAACTCCCAATCATCACTTAACAATTGGCGTTTTATATAAAATAGTTCATATTCCTCCAGACGTAAAAAGTTCTTGCGCAGAATCTTTTCGGCTGTCCTTAAATCTTCATCTATCCCTCTGTCAAACAACACCGGGTGCCAGAAAACCTGGCTTTTTTTCTCATCCAGATACAGCATATCATCACTCATACCGAGTATCGATTCATAGCTTCCAGTGTAATCGCTGCTCAGGGTCCGGCAAAGAAAGATAAACTTTATCTTACCTTCAATCACCTGCTTCTGTTTTTGTGTCTGTTTATCAATTAAAAAAATCAATTTCTCCTGAAAAGAGGGAATTGCCTTAAATGCCTCCTCAACCAAATGACCCATTTTATTCTGTGTTCTTATTTCACGGTATTCCTTTATAAATTCACTAAGCTCCTCCCGCCAATCCATCCAACGCCTTCCCTTCTGAAATGAACTATAGCATTTTGTCTGCAACCAAAATTATTCACTGTTTGTAAAAATATTTACAATTCTTCCTGCACTGCGAAAAAAATCTTCTCAATAATCTCAATCCAATCATTCTTATCTTTGGCATTACAACTAAACATCCCATGAAGTACGTTTTTTCTTAAACGTATCAAATAAACCCGATTATAACTCTGACCATCCAAATGGAATCCTTTATATTCAAACCAACTCATCTCGTTCCCCTGTTCGGTTTTAATGCTTGTTTGATTTTTTATAATAATTGATGGATTCACACTTTTCAATCCATTTTGGAACTGAACGCTCATAAGCTCGGTTTCTTTTTCTTTTAATATTACAGGCAAAAGATTAAAACAAATATTCACTGTGCTATCAAGGCTCGTAACAATAAAAGCAGGAGCATCTTTTGAGGGATACTTTACACATTTAACACTATCCGGCATAACCACAAATTGATCTGGCAAAGGTAAATGAATCGTATTATCAAATAGCTCTGTCTGTTTAAATGTAATCAATTCCTCCCCCGCATAAATTCCTGTATCTAATGTAGCATGTTTTTGGCGTTCCAGCATTCTTTTGGCCTCCAACAATTCTTCATCTAAGTAATCCATATCATCCGCTCCATTCATTTTTAAGTTTTTTCTTCATGTATCCTATCTGCATATCAATCGTAATACCATAACTTCTGTGGTTATTTTGTATGACTTTAACGTCCCTACCTTCCATTCTTAGTAAATCATTGTTATACTAGTGTACTGACACGATGACTTCTGGTAAAACTCCGCAGGATATTTTTCTGATAGCACAGGTCAAAAAACGGAGGCGTAGCGGGCTACGCTGAGTATTTATGACCTGTGCTATCAGGAAAATAGACAAGGAGGTTTGCCTGAATGTCATCGTGTCAGCACACTAGTCAAATAATGGAGTTTTAATTATTTTAATTAACTCCAATTCGTTATTTTTAACTTTATACACTTTTCTATACCCTCCTGTATCTATAGCTTTTTCAATTAAGCGCAACTCATCATCTATGTATTTATAAATTTCAAATTCATGATAATCATTCCCACCCGAACTAGAAACATAAATTAATTTTTTGTTATAGTCGAATGTAATATTTCCTACAATCTTTTCTAAATCTGGGCTTTTAACAAAACAATAGTCCTCCTTATCCCATATCCAAAAATAGTAAGAAGAATTTATGCCTAATGAGGTACTTAAAATACGGAATCCACCATACCCATCAAATTTGTAATCGCCGTATTCCCAACCAAAATTATCTAGAGTACATGGGGCAAAATCCTTTTCATCAAAATTAATTTCTTGTAATACATCATTATTCGCTCTAATAACTAGCCTCTTGGGATAATAGTAATTATCCTCTTCACATACTCCTGTTAACTCAAAAAATAAACTGGGCATTATGTCTGTCGCAGGAACACTCATTTTTTTAGTATAATACTTGGGCTCAGTGACAGAAACCACGTCTGTTTGAGTAGAATCCGCAATATTTAATGATTGTAACTCTTTAAAGTTCTGCGATTCTGTTTTCAAATTAATACTCTCGAACCGCGCTCTATTTATGACGAAACCGCCAATGCAGCAACTTACTAAAATTATAACAAATATTAATTTCTTATGCATATCCATACCTCATACATACTATTTTTAATATTCCTACTGACAAGCCTCTTATGGATTACATACAAACATCGCCTAGTAAAAATACTCAATCTAAAATTTAACAAACATACTTTTTCCATGAGGAAAAACTTGAATTGCATTATTAAATGAAAGCTTTCTGTCTGCCCAACCATTTGGTGCTTTACTTGGCTCATTGAATACTTTTCCATCTATCATTTTTTGTAATCCGGATAACGTATAGCCACCATTTATTGCATAGCTTACGGCTAAATATATTAATTTCATATCTGCGCCTTTATTCATGCCATATTCAATAATGTCAGTCGTTATATCACAGCCAGCAGCATTTCCTTTTGTCCAGGCATAGCATGCTGATGAAAATGGTAAATATGTTGCTATATGAAACGGCAAATCTATTATGTTTGTAATATCATTGCTAGTATAGCCGACCAAATTTAAAAATGGTACTTGATTTCCTATACTATTAGACTTTGTTTTGCCTGTTAATTGACTATATCCTGCACCCCTTTGATTATAGCTATATCCCAATGATGCACTCCACCGTTCTGCCATTAATTTACCGTATGAAGATTCTTGAGCTGTAATAGCCATGAACATTAGAACTGATTCCTCATGTTTCCCTATACCATATTTTTCAATATGATAATTAAAGTTTGTCACAATTTCTTGAGCAGAAATTGTACTAAACCCGTTATTCAAATAGTCTAGCTGAACTTGTATTTCATTAAGATAAGCAGTAATATGCGTGACTATTCCTTGGAAATCTGCAGCTGTATAATTCGTAAGTTTGTTTATGTAAGTTTGCCTATCATATTCAAAATTAAATTGCCTTGCCTTTAGTTGTTGTAAGGTAACATAGTCTTTTGAAGCATTTGTTCCAATTAAGTTAGGATTGGTTACTGTTTTATAATCATTATACGGTGCATTACCTGTACCTTGGGCGGCATTATTAACTTCCTGTATAGTTATGAGTCCTCGCCCATACGAGCATGCTATAGTTGCACTACTTAAAAGAACCTCCTCATATTGACCTTTATTATCATTCCAGATATGTGTATGAGCCTTATCTTGCAGCCATTTTGTGGTTAATGCAAGCATACATTTAGGCCCTGTTACAATTGGCTGTGCATAAACAGGAGGACGGACAATTGTTATCTTTGGGGCCAACAGAAAATTCAAATAAGGAGAACTGCAAATTCCAAAATTATATACATTTTCGCCAGCTAAACAGTCACTACAAGTTAAAACTGCATTACCATTTGCAGTAGAAACTGCATGATCTTTTGTTATACCGATTCTGGTCTTCTCAAGACCATATGTACATCCAATAACAGAACCTTCTACCACATACTTTGTATTATTTATTTTTCCATAATATGCGGAAAAGGCAACCATTTTTTCCAGGTCATCCATATTACTCATAATTTCATCAATCAGCTTTTCACCCAAAAATTCCACTTGGGGCTTTGGATTCGGTTCTAATACTACATTACTGTCTTTCACCTGGCTCATATCTATCGTTCCTTTCGTAGGTTTCTTGCTATTCATAAATGTCCGGTTTCCCCACTGACATCTTGAAAACTATGTTCTGATCATTAAAATGAAATCTAATCGATGTATTGGCTTCTACTACATTAATTTCTTGGTCTTCTGCAAAGTATTTATTTTTTCCTGACTGATAAATTGATTCAATTTTGCTCCTTTCCGTTCCCACTCCGATTTGCTTTTTTCCAAAGTGATATTGTTCACTCGTAATATCTATGCGGCATAAGTCTTTCACACCTGTAGGAAATAGCTCAAAGACAAAGGTGCGTCCATCTCCATAATAAACGTATTCAAAACCTTCATTAAATTCTATTCTTTCAATCGGACCATTTTCATTTATTATTGACTCATATGATTTATTATCTGCTCTATTCACTACTGCATAATAGTCTTTACAATATATTCTGGGGCGGCTGCAAATCCA
>CAOXUF010000050.1:0-3259 GCA_948560485.1 uncultured Eubacterium sp. | reverse complement strand
GCTATTCATAAATGTCCGGTTTCCCCACTGACATCTTGAAAACTATGTTCTGATCATTAAAATAAAATGTAATTGATGTCTTGGCTTCTACTACAATAATTTTTTGATCTTCTGCAAGGTATCTGTTTTTTCCTGACTGGTAAATCGATTCAATTTTGCTCCTTTCCGTTCCCACGCCGATTTGTTTTTTTCCAAAGCGATATTGTTCACTCGTAATATCTATGCGGCAAAATTCTTTTCCACCTGTAGGCAATAGGCCAAAGACAAAGATACGTCCATCTTCATAATAAACGTACTCAACATCTTCAATAATCTCTATTCTTTTAATATCACCATTTTCTTTTATAATTGACTCATATGATTCATTATCTGCTCTATTCACTACTGCATAATAGTCTTTACAATATATTCTGGGGCGGCTGCAAATCCAAAAAATTACTGCCAGAATCACTCCAATTAAAATAAATATTTCTTTATTTTTACACATATTCACGCCTCTTTCGCAGTTAAGTATGTTCCAGGAATATATCCATAAGGGAAATAATCACCCTTATGATAGACAACTTCTCCCATTGGTCCTGTTGCGGTTTCTATCAGTCCTTCTGATTTCAAGTCTTTAATTACAGAATCATAATGATCCTGATTTTCAGATACCCTGTTTTGCTAAACTGCCGAATCGGCTTCTTCCACTCCTTCAGCAAACCGATACCCAATTCCCCATACCGTTTGAATGTACTTACCTGCCTTCGGTCCTATTTTCTTGCGCAGCCGCCCAATATGACTCATGATGTTACTATCATCTTTTACAAATTTGTCGTCCCAGATTGTGGCGTATATCTGCTCTTTAGAAAAAACAACACCGGGATTACTTGCCAAAAGGAACAGAATGTCAAATTCTCGTTTTGTAAGTACAATTTCCCTGCTTTTTATCTCTACCGTCCGTTTGCAGGGATCAATGAGTAATCCGATGTTTTTATGAATCACAGGTTTTAAATCTAACCGTTCTGCTCCTCTTTTCATGCAGGCTTCCATTCTTACAATCAGCTCATCTGTATCCGCAGGCCAGACCAGGCAGTCATCTGCTCCCAAATTTAATATTTTAATCCTGTCTTGAATTTTAAGCTGTTTTGTCAAAACCAGTATAGGCGCACGACTCAACTTATGGATGATTTGCAGTAACACGCTACAATCCATATCCGGAATTAAAATATCAAGTATAATCAGACTATATGTTTCCTGCATAATCATTTCCATTGCATGAGTTGATGTTCGGACACATAATACTGTAGTTAAGGAGTCCATAAAGTTGTCTTCAATTATATGTCCAATACTATTTTCTCTGCTAATTACTAATATGTTCCTCTTCATGTACTGTCCTTTTTTCGTCCGTAATATGTATGTAATAAATAGGCCTTTTGAAAGGGACGAAACCAGGGACTACCTAATCTGATTCACAATCATAGGCAGTTCTTCTGATGATTTGCAGTTTATGAGAGTAGGCGAAATCCATTTTATTATAAACTTCCGGTTCTCACTTTTCCTCTTTCCCGTCCAGAACAAATGCCAGTGACTACAGCGCCAATGAGGCTTTGGAGACCTTCTTATCTTTCCATCGGAGTGGTATCCATTACTGCCTTGATCGGAGTTGGGTTCAGAGTGGCTGATGGCTTTTTCCAGTTTATTTACAACACGGAATCCGACATCCCAATTTCGTATTTCCCTGTACCTGTCCTTTATATTCTTTCCAACGGCACGCCCATAGCTTTTGCCTGATTCCTTTAAATCGGCATTTTGAGCTGTGAGATACAGAAGCAGCTGACTTAGCCTGGACAGGACCACCAGCTGATATTGTGCAGAGATTAATAGTTCCGAAGCAATCTGCCCATGCAGAGACTTTAATCCAACTTCTGCCGCCGCACTTGTGGCTGCTTTCGCAATTCCATATTTGAGGGTTTTCCCCTTTTCTAATAGGATCTCACTAAAATCAAATGTTAATGAGTCGTCTTTTTTCGTCGACATACATCTTAACAGGGGGCTTCCGTCTTTCGCCTGGTCAAATGCGATGAAAAAACCATGGTACCTTTCGCCACATATCTGTGGCGCCTCTATATAAAAACAGGAAAATGGAAGGTTCAGCAGTGTATCCAAAGGCAGGTTGAAATCTGCCTGCTGGTACAGCAGATTTTCCATCTCTGGTGCAAACCGGTATACTTCTTTATACTGTCTCCAGGATGCCAGTATCGACAGGACTACTGCAAGGGCCCTGGGTCTTGCTTCTTTTGGTATATGATAGGGACCATTCAGGAAAGTGCTTTCATATATCTGCCAGGCAGGAATATAGATATCCTCCCTCCATGGGGGAGAATTCCTGTTTAGCATAGACACTCTGGTTTTTTCAATTGCATCCCATATTTCCGGCATTTTTTTATTTGCTAGTTCAACTGCTTTTAATGGGGGATAGGATTCATTTTTTTTCATAATATATCTCACAACCTTTTATACGATATTTTCTGCTTAATAGTGCAGATTGCCAGCCCAAACGGCCACCTATGCCATATTCGGCGGCCAGCTTGTGACTTAAATGGCGGCCAGCCAGAGACGCATTAAACGGCCGAAATTTCCAGTTATAATATAAGCATCTCCTTCTCAAGGGGAAATATTATGACTGGAGGTTCAACTATGGACTACAAAAAGGTACTGAGACTTCACTTTGTAAATCATCTCAGTAGCCGCGAGATCGCCGAAAGCTGTGGCGACTGCGGCAAAACATCTGTTAACGAGTTCCTGAAGCGTTTCAGGGAAAGTCAGGAACTCTCGTATCCGCTGCCGGCGGATGTCACAAACGAATACATCGAGAGCTTGCTTTATAAAAAGCCTGGTGTATCGGCGGAGCAGCTTCTCTACCGGGATTTTGACAAGGAAGCGGTCTATAAGGCCCTGGCCCGCAAAGGGGAAACACTGAAACATCTGTGGCAAAAATACAATGCCATAGGTATTGTAGACGGAAAGAAGCCTATGAGTTATCGGCAGTACTGCAGACGTTACAGCGAATGGGCTGATTCCAAACAGCTGACCTTTCACATCCAGCGTTACCCCGGTGTCAACCTCGAACTGGACTATGCAGGAAAGCAGCTTTACCTGCACAATCGGCGGAACCCGGAAGAGACCACAAAGGTCACGGTCTTTATCGCTGCCCTTACCTACAGTGATTACTTTTACGCCGAAGGCATGACCGAATGCGATATCCGGAAAGATCGGA
>CAOXUF010000049.1:10984-11593 GCA_948560485.1 uncultured Eubacterium sp. | reverse complement strand
TTCCCTACACGACGCTCTTCCGATCTACATGGACAAGCCACATGCACTTCCTGCATTTATCTTCGCCTCCAATAAGAGGCCAGTCAAAGGGAAAGTCAAACCGACCATTATAATTTCATTATCCTTTGCACTTGTTCCGTGACATAATCCTAATGTAGCGATGATTTATTATATCGAACATCCGGTTGTTTGTCAATCTATCGTTACTGTTGCGAAAGCTCTGACGAAGTGTATTTACTTTTCATCTCACAAAACCGCAGTTTAAATTTTGCAAACACAAAATCTGCATTCGCAAATTTTTAATGTGTAGAATCGGTAGAAAATTTCACAATCATGTGTTATACTGGAAACATATTAACTGTGTTTTTCTATTGACCGTCCTAGTCCTGTAAGACTGCTTCCATTATAGGAAATCTGTTTGGCAGAGCCGGTCAGCCACCGATAGGCTTGGATAGGCACGGATATGGAGGGATAAAAATTGCAATTTAAGGATTTTATTCAAAAACTGTCCTCCGTTATCAGAGCGGGAGGAAGTACAGATAAGTTTACTCGCTCAATATTTGAAGCGATTATCACTGAAGAAGGTCAGCCTATTCTTGATGAGTATAA
>CAOXUF010000049.1:5934-10974 GCA_948560485.1 uncultured Eubacterium sp. | reverse complement strand
TGGAAGTACATCCATACGAAAAATCTCTCAGAAAATTAATGCGTATATTGACCCAATGGAGTTCGCTGACTATATAAATCAATTTCCGGATGCTGTTGCAGGCAATCTGTGCAATGTGTTTTCTGTTGACATTCCAGATATCACTCCGTGCAATGCCGCTGATAGTTTAGCTGACTTATTTGTTTCCATTATCACAGAAGCCGCAGGAAGTAAAACTAAAACTGCTGAGAATCCATTGCCTCCTATTATCATGGATGCAGCACATGGCATTGCACCAGATCTTGCTGTATATCGAGATGGTGTTCTTTATATGGATGGAATTCAGCAAGATGATGACTATGTCAGTCCATTCAAGAATTACCTTGACAAGGCAGTATCATACTACTCGACTAAAAAAACTCTGCTGTATGCAGAAAAGCCTCACCCTTTCTATGAGCTCTATGTATGCAACAATATTAAGTATCACAAGTATCGTAATTCAGGAACAAAAGATACCAAACAGGAAATCACCATCGAGAATGCTACCATAGAAAAATTAGAGACTGAATCCAAATACATTATTATTGAAGGAATCGGCGGCATTGGAAAATCTATGTTCCTCACTCACCTATTTCTGTCCTCGGCACAGAATTCTGAAACCTCAGGCATCATTCCTCTGTTCTTATCGCTTAAGAATTATAGGGATACAACAGACAATGTCGTTGATTTCATTTGGAAATCTGTCTGTGAGTATGATTCAGCGATTTCCAGAAAAGCCATTATTGAAGCCCTGCAAAACAAAGAACTCGTTCTTCTGCTGGACGGATACGATGAAATACAGTCTTCTGCTAGGGAATCTTTTCAGTCGGATTTAGAGGCATTCATTAAGTCATACAATGGAAATACGATTATCATGACTTCCCGTCCAATTTATGACTCATTTGTATCCTTCTCAAAATTCTCTGTATTCGATATAAAGCCCTTAACAAAACCACAAGCATTAGAGCTTGTAGGCAAGCTGGAGTTTTGGGATGACATTGCAAAGAACAATTTCATGAGAGCATTGGACAGCAAGTTGTATTCATCACACTGGGAATTTGCCAGCAATCCTCTGCTTCTGACCATTATGCTGATGACATATTCCGCGTTTGGAGAAGTGCCAGCAAAAATGCATGTATTTTACAGCAAGGCATATGAAACAATGGCTCGTCTGCATGATGCTTCAAAAGGATCATTTAAGAGACCTCTCCATACCAATCTGACACCGGAAGAGTTCTCAAAGTATTTTGCTGAATTCTGTGCAAGAACTTATCGGGATGAGATGTTGGAATTTGATGAGCGCTCTTTTACTGCATATATGGCCAAGGTTCTGCGAGGAAGTACAGCCGAAAGCAAAGGAATTACTCCTCATGATTTTCTTCTCGATCTCACAGACAACCTCTGCATCATGTATCGAGAAGGAAGTACCTATTACTTTATACACAGATCATTCCAAGAGTATTTTGCCGCAGTTCATTTTTCTTCAGAATATGATGCCAAACTGACACGAATCGGAAACTTCTTTGAGGGCATGAAGAACCGTAATTATACGGATAAAACATTTGATATGATGTATGACATGATTCCCGATAAAGTTGAACGTTTCATTTTCCTGCCATTCTTGGATAAGCTCCTAACCGAGTACTCTCAAAAAGGTGAGGATGAATATTGGGAATTCTTAGAAGACCAGTATCCATATTTGAACTATGAAGAAGGCGAAATTGGTGACAGTTATCTTTTAAGCCCTCAGTCTTTCTTATACAAGACCATCACAAGGTTCAAAAATATGGATTACGCTTTTGATATTGACTCTGTTGAATGGCCTAGTCAGATTTATGATCTTCTCACACAAAATTGGGTAAGAGTATATAGTGAGTTCGCAGAGGATGATGGGTTCCTTAAATACCCAGATCCTACAGATATCGATGAGTCTGTATTAGATGATACGATGCTGATATCAGAAGAACAGCTTCCATATCAATATGAGCGTTATTTTGGTACTCCCGATAATACAGGACTCACGATTGAAATTGAAATATATGAACTAAGAAAATACGCATATAAATATCGAGAAATTCGAGAATGCATGGAAGGCACTAACTTTCCTCTAATGCGTGAATTCTTGGAAGTGAAGGAATATTACAAGAAGTTAAAAGAGAAAACTGAAAAAGAAGATGCTTCAGATGATCTCTTTGATGATTAAGAAAGGACCCCGCTGTAATGAGAATCAGCTACAACAAACTATGGAAACTGCTTATTGATAAAAACATGAATAAAAAAGATTTAAAGGAAGCAGCAGGAATAAGCTCTGCTTCTGTTGCGAAACTTGGAAAATGCGAGAACATCACAACCGATGTGCTTCTTAAAATTTGCGTTGCACTGAATGTGCATCTGGAAGACATTATGGAAACAATTGACAATTAACGGAGGTATCTCATGAAATTACTATATTCAAATATCCTTCCACTTGGAACAGAGGATAATCAGCAGACAATCGCAGACTGCTTTGAAGATCAGCTTTCAAAATCTGACCGTATAGAAATTGCTGTAGGCTATGTATCCCGTGCATCACTGGATGAACTGGACCGTCTTGTTGAAAAATATCACATCAGAAATATTTGTCTGAATATCGGAATGTACTATATAGAAGGCATGCCAGAAGGTTCCTATCACGCGGCACTCAAGTTAAATAAGAAATGGATTGCAGACGGAATCGGTGAAGTCCGCATAATTCGTACTTTTAAGTATCACGGAAAAGTATACTGCTTCTATAAAGACGGAGAACCTTTTGCTGCAATTATGGGTTCTGCTAACTTGGGAGTTCTGAAGATGGAAGCCTCCAACCGCAGACAGTATGAATTATCATCTTTAACAACAAAAGCTGACGAATGCAGAGAGATATCAGAGCATGTTCTCCGCTTAAAAATGCCAAACTGCTCTGCAAATATTGGTGATATTACTGATATGCCTCTTATTTTTGAAAAGAATACTGCTCTCTCCGGCATTGAACTCGTCACAGAAGTTCCGCCTTCAAATGTGGAATTCTATAAACGATGCATGGCATATACATCTTTCCTTCTTCCTCTAAAAGTTCCTGCCGCTGATGAACGACACATGGATGACGGAAAACACTACACAAAATCAAATGTAAATGTTTGCTATGCCGCACCAAGAAGCAAGAGAAAATCTCGTGACTGGTTTGAAACCCAGCTCACGGTTTCAAAAGAAATCACCCGCACTGATGGATATCCAGAAAAGAATGTTCCATTCTTCATCATCACAGACGATGGCTACTGGTTTAAGGCACATACTACAAGTGATGGAAATAAGCAGTTCAGTGCTGTTGGAGATGAGTTAATTATGGGACGATGGCTTAAAGGCCGACTTGCCGCTGCTGGACTGATTTCTCCTGTAAATGATACTCAGCTTGACACTGACCGCAAAGGTATGATTACAAAAGAAATCCTGCAGGAATACGGCTGTGAAAACCTTTATCTGAAAAAGACTGGACAGACAGCTCTTGATGAGGATGGAACTGCACTTGATGTTTGGATGCTTTCATTCAAACCAGAGGACCAGGAAGGAGATGACGAATAATGCCTTATTTAAAGAATTACCTTGATAAGATTATCGAACGCGGAAACGTCGGACTCGCAGAATCAATCTCCAATACTGCAGAAGAAGTGGGAAATAATTATCTGAAAAACTTCTCCTTCACTAGTCACGAAATTGGTTTATTGCTTGGCAATGTACAGTCCGGCAAAACTGGACAGATGTTTGGAATAATGAGCAAGGCTACTGACCTCGGCTTTCCAGTTTTTGTTCTTCTTACTACAGATAATGTCGTTCTTCAGCAGCAGACTCTTGACCGCGTAAAGGCTGATTTAGACGGATTCTGCATCTGCGGAGAAAATGATGCACGAGTATTTGCAGACAACAGCCTTATGCTCCCTACTATCGTTGTATTAAAGAAAAATGCACGAATCCTAAAACTGTGGGCTAACATATTTAACTCAACTGGATTTATGCGCGGAAACCCATTATTCATTGTTGATGATGAGGCTGATGCAGCATCTCTGAATACATTAGTCAATAAGAATCGTCAGTCTTCCATAAACAAATATCTGGAGTCAATTCGCAGTGGTGCCGCAAGCAGCTTGTACCTTCAGGTTACAGGAACACCACAATCTATTTTCCTTCAGACCCGTGAATCAGGATGGCATCCATTCTTCACTCACTACTTCAAACCGGGAAATAGCTATCTTGGTGGTGACTTCTTCTTTCCGAAAACAGGAAAGCCGGATTGCGTAACATATCTGGATAACTTGAATAAGCCAGAAAGAGAAGTTGTAATAAGACATCTTCTTGTATCTGCACAAATATTAGCATCCGGAGGAACAACCTCTACATGCCTGATTCATCCAAGCGTTAAACAGGCTGTTCACCAGAAATTTGCAGACAGTATCAAAGCCGAACTCAACTGGTGCAAAGCAAACTTAACTGGTGACCTTGCTGTCGAGTTACGAAAACAGCACACTCTGCTGACTCCAACTAAATCCAATGCTGTTCCTTTTTCAGAAATAATGAATAAGGTCACAGAACTTTTGAACAATAATGTAATCAAAGTTCTTGTTATGAATGGAAAGACAGATGTTGAAAGTTCAGAATATGCATCTGGATGTAATTTCGTTATTGGCGGAAACACACTGGGACGAGGCGTTACCTTCCCTGGTCTTCAGACTATTTATTATACAAGAACCGCTAAGAAACCACAGGCTGATACCATGTGGCAGCACAGCCGTATGTTTGGCTATGACCGTGATCCAGGCATGATGATGGTCTATATTGATGAAAGATTGTATAAATTGTTTGCAGATATCAATGCTACAAACAATGCGATTATTTCACAGGTTGAGCAGGGCATTGATGATGTGAAAATTTATTACCCAGAAGGACTTAACCCTACAAGAAAGAATGTTCTTGATACGGATCATGTTGCCGCCATATCTGGTGGAACCAATT
>CAOXUF010000049.1:0-5924 GCA_948560485.1 uncultured Eubacterium sp. | reverse complement strand
TTATTATCCATTCAATCCAAAGAACAATACTATCAATCAGATTTCTGACCTTCTCTCCTCTTTTGACGATGACGAGCCATATTACCAGGTAAGTCTTCGCTTAATGAAAGAAGTGCTCTCTCATATCGAAACTGACCCTGATTTTAAACTGCCGTCTTTTATGTCTATCATAGACACAATGCTTGCAGAGAATCCAACAACTCAGGGCATACTCATTGTTCGAAGAAACAGAGATGTTGCACAAGGCACAGGTGCGTTGCTGTCACCAAATGACTGGCAACTTGGAGGTTCTTTCCCTCGCAGGGTTGTTCTTACCATGTACCAAGTTACTGGAAATAAGGGCTGGGGCGGCAAGAAACTGTGGGTTCCAAATATAAAACTGCCGGAAGGTGCTATTTACTATGATGTAATTGAGGATTAATATGACTGATACACATTCAAAAGAAGTACGCAGCAAAAACATGTCACATATCCGAAGCACAAATACCAAGCCGGAAGAAATTGTTCGTAAGTATCTGTTTTCCCGTGGTCTTCGGTACAGAAAGAATGTACGAAAACTTCCTGGGTGTCCGGATATCGTACTTCATAAATACAAAACTGTTGTCTTCGTAAATGGCTGTTTCTGGCATATGCATGACTGCGGTCGCTTCGTATGGCCGTCCAGCAATAAAGAATACTGGAGCAAAAAAATCAACAGAAATGTTGAACGAGACACAGAAAATCATCGCATTCTCTCCGAACAGGGATGGAAAGTCCTTGTGATATGGGAATGTCAGTTAAAGAAGAAAGTGGCAAACGAGAATTTAGAGAATTTATATAATGCCATTACCCAATAAAAAATACGGATGCAGGTTCATCACACCTTGCATCCGTATTTTTTCATTTAATCTTCGTCTTTGATATTAGGTTCTGTATATTCATATTCTTCTCCGGCAAATGTTTTCAAAATTGCCTCAAAAATAATCTTTGCACCTTCGCATGGAACTGCCATACCAATCTGCTTTCTAACCTGTTCCTTTGAACCTTCGAAAATGTAATCATCTGGGAAAGTCTGCAGTCTTGCTCTTTCACGGTTTGTTAAAGCTCTCGGCTCTTCCCAATGATAAATATGTGTTCCGCCTCCGCCTGAACCAGTTACTGTATAAGAAGGTTTTTCAGGATCAAGTCTCTTGTAAATTGTACTGATTTTAGTCTTAGTGTTAATCTTCAAATCATCCGGCAAATCCACATCCCAAGCATTCTGTCCCGGCCCAATCAAGTTCAGTCTTCTTACTACATTTTCTGACTGCTTTGTTGGCTCATTATTATATGCATCTGCTGGAATTGGCGGCTCCTCAATTGCCTGACGGCATGTTTTCATTTCTCCTGTTGGTGCAGGGATTCTGAATTCATATGGAAGGTCATCTCGAATACCAATAATGATAATTCTGTGTCGTGCTTGTGGAATCCCATATTCTTCAAACTTATATAAGTTTGGATAAATTCTGTATCCAGCCTCTTTCATATCTGAAAGAATCTTATCAAAGGCTTTTCCTTCATTAGCACTTCTCAGACCACCTACATTTTCTGCAAGAAACCACATTGGTCGATACATTTTCAGAACTTCAATTCCGTATGTGTATAATGGTCCATACTTCCCTTTGAATCCAAGTTTCGAACCAACAAGGGAAAAGTCATTGCACGGAAAACCAAATGCAAGTGCATCAATGGCTCCAAGCTGTGTTAAATCAAGTGTATGCACATCTTCGCAGTAAACACTTTCTGGTGCATCCGGGCATATATTTCGAGTGTAAGTGCGGCATGTAGACTCATCAAAATCATTTGCCCATTGATGAACAATACCAAACTCCTCATTCCCTATATCTGCATGCGTGGCTCCCCAGCCGATTCCTCCGGGACCACAAAATAATTCTCCAAGATGAAAAATCATTACAATCTATCCTTTCTTCTTTATGATAAAATCGATCTGGCTTTGTATGTGGTTCTTCTCATCTGAATCAAGCATAGATGTATTTTTGAATCCTGATCGATATTCTTCTAAGTCTGAAGTTTCTAAAAATCCTGCCATAATAAAAAGCGGTATTACTGGCACTCCATATAGGACAGCTAGTTTCTTAAGTTCTGCTGCACTTAAGATATTGTCTGCACCATTTTCCGCTTTACAAAGGCGAGAATTCGTAATTCCTATTTGAGTCTGTACTTTTGCTTGACTCAAACCTTTTTCATTTCGTGCATTTCTTAAATAATCTCCTAGTTCGCTCATAGTTTCACCTCACGAATTAGTATAGCATAATCGCTGCGAAATTGCAATATTTTTATATTTATACGCTGCGTTATTGCAGCATTCAGTTGAACCCCTCTAGGGTTCAAATCCTTGTTATTCATTCCTTAGTGTCAACCCTATCAAGTAGACCACTTTCCACTTAACTATTTTCAAGCATCAAAAAAGGACCTCCACAACGACTTCATATACCTTTTAACGATAGCCCTTGAGAAAGTCCTTTGTTCTCTACACTTTATTTACTTGTTAGGGTTCACCTTTGACATCAATACTACCGTCTCGACGTGCACTGTGTTTGCAAACAAATCGACACAGCAGCCTAGATCGGAAGAGCACACGTCTGAACTCCAGTCACAGCAGCCTTTCACTACCCGGTACCCATTCTCCTGCAGCATCTCCAAATCTCTTGCCAGACTGGTCGGTTTGCAACTTATGTAAACTAATTTATCCACCCCAAAATCAATAATCTTCTGCAAAGCCTTTGGATTAATTCCATCTCTCGGCGGATCTAATATAATCATATCCGGCTTATCTTCAATTTCATCAATTACCTTTAGTACATCCCCAGCAATAAACTCGCAATTATGTAAACCATTTAATTCTGCATTTACCTTTGCTGCTTCCACTGCTTCCTCTACGATTTCCACACCTACTACTTTCTTCGCCACAGGTGCAATAATCTGTGCAATGGTTCCTGTTCCACTGTATAAGTCAAACACTGTCATATCCTTTGTGTCACCGATATATTCACGTGCCTTCGAATACAATACTTCTGCTCCTAATGAGTTTGTCTGGAAAAATGAAAATACAGATATTTTAAATCGAAGCCCCAGCAATTCTTCATAAATATATTCATCACCATACAACACTCTCGTTTCATCACTTTGTACCACATCTGCCAGTCCGTCATTAATAATATGTAATACACCACATAACTGTGCCTCTAAGTCCAGCTGCTGTAGCTTTTCTGACAACTGCTGCCACTGCGCTTTTTCCTCGCACTCTTTATCCGAAGTCGTAACAATTGCTACCAGCATCTGTTTTGTTACAGTTGTCCGACGGACAAGCATATGTCTGAGGTATCCTTCATGTCTTAACTTCTTATAGAAAGGAAGCTGCCTTTCCTTACAATACTCTAATACGCAATCTAATACCTTTCTATAATCCTCATCCACTATCTGGCACTGATTTACAGTAACAATATCATGAAAACTGTTTCTTTTATGGATGCCAAGAGCCAAAGGACCATCCTTTACTTCATCACCAAAAGAAAACTCCATCTTATTCCGATATCCCCACTGTGCCGGACTTTCCAAAATTCCTTCGAATTCATAATCTCCCACAACTGCTTTATCCAGAATATCCTTTATCATCTGTTCTTTTAATTGAACCTGATTCTCATAACTCATCGTCTGATAAGAACATCCGCCACAAAATTCAAAATGCGGACACTGTGGCTCCACATCTTCCAACTCTGACTTTTCCACAATCTCTTTCAATCTTCCAATAGGATTACCGGAACGTTTTTTTGATACAACAAACCGAACAGTCTGTCCCGGTATTGTTCCTTTCACAGCAGCCATCCCATCTTCACCACAATCTACTTTCCCTTTGTTTGGAAAACTAAGTCCCACTACCTTACCTGTATATTCAAAACCTTTTTTCATTGTACTTACCTTTCATCAAAATTTACATCTTCTACCCAATCATTGTATTAAAATTTTTAAATTATTACAATACAAACAAATTTTTGCAAGATGAGAAAAAATATCCCCAAAGTAAATATATCATTTACTCCAGAGATATTTCATCACAGTACTTTTCTGCTCATATAAAAAAGTCCTGTTGCCATTCTAAAATTCATTACAAATATTACAGATTAATCTTCGAAGTCGCTTTCGTCATCATCTTCCTCGTCAAATAAATCATCGAAATCATCTTCAAAATCATCATAATAATCTCTGTTCACTAATCTGTAGATACCATATGCTGCTCCCGCAATTGCTGCAATCACTGCAATAACACCACACACAACAGCAACGATCTTATAAGTTTCTTTCTTGTCGTCTTTTCCAAGAATCTTTCCGATTTTTACACCCTTCATTAATTCATCCATATTCTGCCTCCTAATATTTTCATAAGATTTTGTATAACTGACCACAATAAAACTCAGTCAACTGTTTCTCTTATATTAATACATACGTTTTATGATTATTATTAGTATATCATCATTACCTGTGTTTTACTACACTTTTTTCAATTTTGCAAAAGAAGCCATCATGACTTTCTGACCCGCCGTATCGAAATTGACAGTTACCTGATAGTCTCTCGGACCGTCCTCAATTCCCAGCACAGTTCCCTCGCCAAACTTCATATGCTTGACTCTGTCCCCTACCTTATAATCAATAGAAGCTTTCGTTACTGTAAACTCTTTTCCAAATCCCGGTTTACTGCTAGGACTGCCATATGCCGGTTTCTTTGCCATCGCTTTATAGGCATTCTTTCTATTGCTGGCTGCATAAGACCTTGTGCCACCATAACCGTCACTTCCCATGTAACCTGAACCACCGTGGCTAAGAGAACCCTCATAGCCTCCAAAACCACTAAAGGAAGGTTTCTTTTCATAGCCCGCTGCCACTCTGTCTGTCACATTTTTACTGTTCACAATGAGTGGTGGGATTTCCTTTACAAATCTGGATACAATGTTATACTGCATCTCCCCACGTACCATTCTCTTTTTTGCATAACTGATTGTCAAATTCTTCATCGCACGGGTAATGGCAACATAACACAGACGTCGCTCCTCTTCCAATTCCTCACTGTCATCTGCCATAATGCTCATATATCCCGGAAAGAGTCCGTCTTCCATTCCACAAAGGAACACATTTGGGAATTCCAATCCTTTTGCGCTGTGAACCGTCATAAGAACAACATAACTGCTATTCTCATCCAAATTGTCAATCTCCGCTACTAATGCCACCTCTTCCAGAAATTCCGATAAATCAGGCTCATCAGTATTATCTTCATATTCTACGATTTTATTAATCAATTCTTCAATATTTTCAATACGCCCATTTGCCTCATCCGTATTTTCCGCTGCCAGTTCACTGACATATCCGGTATCATTTAATATCGCATTTGTCATTTTTTCGATTTCACCTTTATATTCATCACTCTTATAACTTTCAATTAAATCTGTAAACCCTTTAATTTTAGACACTGCTCTGGATAATCCCGGAATCTCCTCAATTTCGAGTAATGCGTCATACAAATCCATTCCATAGGCTCTCGCAAAATCTTTTACTTTCTCCACTGTTGTCGCACCAATACCACGTTTTGGTACATTAATAATACGCTCCACTGCAATATCATCTGTCGGATTACTAATAACACGCAGATATGCAATAATGTCTTTAATTTCCTTTCTCTGATAGAAATTCTGCCCGCCAATAATTTTATATGGAATATTCTTCATCATGAGTTTTTCTTCCAATGCACGAGACTGGGCATTGGTACGATACAAAATTGCGTAGTCATTATAATCTGCTTTTCCCCAGTCTACAGCTTCTTTAATTTCTCCTGCCACCATTTCAGCCTCGGCATAGCCATCTTCCGCCTGATAAAGGTAGATCGGAAGAGCGTC
>CAOXUF010000048.1 GCA_948560485.1 uncultured Eubacterium sp. | reverse complement strand
ATTTATCTTCCAGTCATCTTCTGGAACAAATACATTTACTGCTGCATTTTAAGAATACTCATGCACAAAAATCTAATCCATTTATACTATAGCACAATATGTAGTTGTAGTCAACGAAAATATAACTATATATTGTTTTTGGATTAGACATAGCATCTCTTTTGGATTCTGTAATAAGTACAAAAGTTTGAATAGCAATGACACCATAGTCACTTTTCCGCATCTAATACATATTCAAGCATCTCAAAAGCAACAAACTTTCAAATATACAGGCTAACTTATTCAGCTTGTCGATTTTAAAATTATGTTGTTCATTTCTCTATAATGATACAATGTGCTCAATATTTTTCACGATTAATTTACAAATTTTCGTACTCATTGCTAATCTGCTTATATAGATCATTTCGCAACTTTCCAAGGATTTCCTGGTCTTCATCCCTCACCATAAATTTCCCAAATACGAGCTGAAGCATTTCCTTTTTACTCATGGTGCCATATCTAGAGACACTCTCCACTGAACTACTATTCTCAAAATCATTCACACGATTAATCCTCTCTAACATATCTTGAATTCGTTCAGACGGATAATCATTTCTTAAATCCTCTATTTCATCGGCCAAATTGCTATGTTCTTTATAAATCTCCGGAAGATAAAAAAAATCGCAAGTATTCTTTGCTTTTATATTATCCCCATATTCCATTGCTATTATGTTTCTTGTTCTATATGTATCATTTATACTTTCGTCTTCTATCTCCTCATCCACTCTAGCAACTGTAATATTTACATTATCTCCACTTGTAACGACTGTACCTACATCATTCTTGCCAGTATTCTTCATATATATAAATTTAAAATTCTTATCCTCATCAATATAAGGATGAAAATTATTTATTATATCTAGCTCTTTTTTTCCCTTGATATTACTGTTGCATACGTGACAAGATGGAATCAGATTATACAGGGATAAAGCAAACATCGGATACCTTTCTTGTGGAAAATAGTGGTCGAACTCTGGTCTAATAATATTAAAACGTCTTTCTTTTCTGTTGCCAATATCTTTGTCTGACTTAATAATAACTGTACTTGTGTACTGCCTATTACAATAAGGACACACCCTTACATCCAACTTCTCTGCCAATTGATAACTGTGATTTTTTACAAAACTGTCATAATTAAAGATATATTTCCAACAATTAGTTACTTTTTCAACTATATTAGGCTCATTGTCTCCTTCTATACCAATCTTTTTCTCTGATTCCCTATAATCCACCATCCCTTTATCTGTATAGATACACTCTGAACTAACAAAAATTACTTTTATTTCTTCCCTGTATATTTTCAACAATTCTTTAGGCTTTGAAATAATTAACCTTTTTAAATTAGCAAATTCATCCACTTCCAGCCATTCAATGACCGACTTAAATTGAGGAATCGGATTTTTCTCCAGATTGGATTTGAGTTTGTTGATTCGTTCTTTGCATCCTGGAGATATAATATCATAATGATCAATCACCGGATTAATGTGCATATTAATCCCAAACATTTTCCATCCTCCGTTTCAGCATTTCTTTCATAACTACATCCCCAAGGATGTCGTAAATATATTTAATATAGGCTTTGTCCTTATCAGTCATATTATTGACATTCTCTGAATTTATCAGATCAAATGCCCTATCTATTTTTGTATTAGCAAAATCTCCCACCACGCCATCTCTCATAAAAAATTTATCTTTTAATATACTGTATATATTTTGTCCAAAAGTCTTTGTATTCATATATCCGTTTAATATGTGTATATTAGATCCCGGAAGATCTGACATCATAAATGGAGAATTAGATGACAAAAGTATTGTTATATTTCTAAATGTCTCATTCATCTTTTTATTGATTTTCTGAATAAATCTAATCAAGTCATTAACAAAAGCTTTCTGCCACGCTGGATGCATATATACCTCAGCCTCGTCCATCAGAATTAGATAATTATTCTTCTTCTCTATCTCTGGAAGCTTATCCTTGTAATCTTCATCCACATAAAAAATTGATAATAATCTAGCAAAAATGATAACTCTGGTCTTTTCTCCTGATGAAAGGTTCTCGACACTATCAAAAGGTCTGATGCTAAATTTTTTCAAATCCTCACCAAAGAATTTCTTTAAGTTATCTATCCGACAATAATCCTCTTTTAATGCAAGATTTCTATCTGTCTCATTCCTATATTTGCTATCAAACATTATTGCTTGAGTAGTTAAATCTATGACACTCTTTGGAAGACATCTTTTTCGCTTCATTCGCTCTACTTCACTAAATTCTTCTGAACTGTTTTTGTCTTTATTTCCATCATAATTACTGAACAGCTCATAAACATTTGAAATCAGACAAACATTCACATCTACCTGTGCAGTATACTCAGTTATCTCAACACTTAAATCGGTCGTTTCTACTGGCCGACCTGTAGTATTAGTGTAATAGTACTCATTCTCATACTTGTAAATAATAAAATATTTTTTCTCCTCCACTTCATCAATCGGCACAAAAAGTTTACATCCAAAAATCAGCTTGAATATAGAACTCTTTCCTGAGCCATTTTGACCAATAAGAGCATGAACCGCACTAATATTTTTATCCCAAAAATCCTGTGGAATATTCTGCCTTTTATCCGAATATGTTACCTTTATAGCACCTTTTATTTCAGTTTCAATCTTTACATCAAACGTCGTATTAAACTGCAATGAAATCGGAGGCAAGTCATATATATCCTCACCGTATGCATATACAAGTTCAAATTTACCTTCATTGATCCTTTCACGAGTAAATAAACTGTCTATTTCCTTATCATATTTCTCGTATTGGTTCAAATCATAATTATTTCTATCAAATTCAATGATTATTCTTTTTCCCTCATGTTTACCCTCACGCAAGTAAATCTGCGTTTCTTTATTTTCAAAAATAACCTCACAGTCCTCTATATAATTCATATTATTGAAATCTTTTTCTTTTGTAATGGACAGAAAAAATTGAGGGGAATTATAACAATCTACTTTTAAATATAGTACCTCGCCTTCCGCATTTTCCAGTTTCCCGAAGTAATATTTTTCATCCTTATCTTCCTCATCCAAATCAGCATTTCTGTAATCAGGATATTTTTGCTTGAGCCAAGCCAAATATTTTCGAAGAATCATTCTTCCCAAAAGATTAGAATCAAAGAAACAAAATTTTAGTTTCCTACTATCATTTTCAGTCAAATCTGCATTTTCAATCATGGCTCTAATGACTTTGGGTCTTAACTTATTGCCAAAGGACTTTTCTTTCTCATAACTATTATACTTTAAAATATGCTCCAAATACTCTAACTCAACATTTCCCATATTATTTTTAATAATCTCAATTCCCCCATAAGAATATCCCTTTTCCCCAGGCTCACCCGCATAAGAGAGTGCCTCTGAGATAACTGTTAGATACTTTTGGATGATGTCTTCATGCACTACTTCTTTAGCTTCTAATTCTTTCCAAGAAAAGTTTGTCGCTATTTCCAGCATATCACGCAGCTCATTTTCATAGTCTTGAAAATTCTGCATCGGATTCTTGCACCATTCATCTATTTTACAATAATATTTATCAAAATCCATATTTTAACCACTCCAACTTTAACCTTTTATGTGTCTATTATAACTTTTCACCTGTATGTCTACAATTATATATTATAATCTCAAACTTCGCACTCAAAAAAATGTCTATACACCTTGCTACGAAAATTCAATAATAATTGGCATAAAAATAGCATAAAACCATCCGGTTTGGTATAATCAAGCTTTCCAAATTTAACCTTTAGCGAAATTTCAAAGTCTATTATCCCTATCTTTTACTCCAAATAAATCTGTGTACTTTTTGTATCGACTAATTACTGCTAGGATCTTCATTGATATTATGATAAACGCCGGAAAAAGACAGGTTCGCAGAATCTGAGGCACATCCAAAACTTTTCTTATAGAAAAATTCCAGATTAGTAATAATATCACCATGAACTAATAGGCTATTATGAAAAATGCGAAGAAAGCCATCAAAATAATATCATATTTTTCTACTTTCTCCATATAATATATTGGCAATCGCTATTAACACATTTATGTGTATGACAGTCATAAAAGTTGGTCATTTCCTTTTATGATTAAATGACCTGTCGGTGCAACTCCGACATAGCGATTGCTATTTTTTTACTAGACGATTTTTTGCTTGCATTAGCTGAATTGCTTTCTTTTCCTTAACATTACATCCAAAGAAAACGTCTAAAGTATGCTGCGCTTCACCAGTAATTGAAATATCATGACATAAAAAATACTTCCTTACAACAAGCATTGTCATCTGCTTTGTGATATCAAATTTGGCTTCATTATACAGATTTTCTGCTTTTGATGCCATACTGTGGAAATTCCCCGTACACTCTTCCATCATCACATTTTGTAGTCTATAATTTGTATTAATATCATAATCAAAATAATCTTTCCTATTAAGATCTGTCATTGTCTTATTGTTGCTAGCAGTCTCCGCTATTAGATTATAAATTGAAAGGATAAATGCCATCGACTGGTTCTGCAATTCTTTTGCAATCATAGCTTCTGTAATCATCTTCCCTTTTTTCGTCTTTGGTGCTCTATCCAAAATATCATTTACAATCTGACTATAATTCTCATCAATATCTTTAAGCATATAATATAAGAGTTTATTTGGATATGTATACAAAATTTCAACTATTGCCTTTTTCTGATCCCCTTTCAAAATAGATCTAAAATTAGGTAATATCTTTGCCACCAAATCTAAATAATTAATACTTTTTGAGATTTTGTTTCCGAATGAATTAGCTTTACTTTCATCATATGAATAGAGACTCTCCGCCTCTTTCTGATGTTTTTCCACAATCTCTCTCTCCATATGATCTTTATCTTCTTTCATTTTACTTTTTTCTTTTTCATCCGGAGGTACAATTTTTCCTGTATTTTTGATTTTAGACAAATATCCCACATTGTCGTTATCAATATTAAGTTCTTCCCATTCTTGCATATGCATAATTAAACTATTCATTATAGGATTCAATATCTGCACGTTACTTGTAATATAAGAAAGAAACAATATAATATCACCATTCGGCACAAAACAAATATTATCTAAAATATACTTTAATTCCTCTGCTCCCTCTCCCTCATTAAACTTTCTGTTTAAATGAGCCGCAGTAAAATATGCTAGAAGATTTTCGTCACAAAACTCAATCCCTCCTTTCCCCTTGACTTCTCTGATAATATTAGATTTAATTGCCATATTATAAACAAATATAGGATTTAATTCATTATCATATGCTTTTCCATATTCTTCAATTACCTTTACAAAGTCTTCCTCTGCAAGAGGATACTTTTTATTAAAATGTATATAATGTGCTACAAAATCTAATGCAATCAGCATATCCTGGACATTCTCTTCACCAGCATTCTTTGCTAATCGGAAAGTGATATTGGCTTCAAACACTTTACTAAATACATTCGTTTCTTTCTGTGTCTTTGTATAAGAAAAAGCCAAATAGTAATCAACAAACTGATGGATAAAATCTGGGTTTAATTGAAAATACCTTATTTGATCTGTAATATCCTCATTAATCTTTCTAGCTTTCTCATCCACATCCTTAATATCATAATTCTGGCAATTTGAACATATTTTTTTGATTAGCAACTCTCTTTTTGCATAATAAAAGGGACATATTTTTAGATAAAAGGCTTTATTTTCTTGCAGTTCTTCCAATGCTTTCTCTTTAATATTAAGATTCCAGTCAATACCACAAAAAAGAATAATATGTCCAAATAGTTCTCTGTATTCCTCCCAAAAAGATTTCCATCGTTCTTTCTTTATAATATCATACCCATCCACTATTAAAACTTTCTTTTTCTTTTCAAGTTGAATATATTCATCAAAATCGGCATCTTCTCCATACTGCTCTGTCAATGCATATTTAATTACCTTTTTGTTTTCTCTCGGAGCAAAGCTTTCATCATATAAATATAGCGGAACATATTCATCCAAGAACATTCTACAGAGGTATTTTGACAAAATTGTTTTCCCTGATCTAGAACCACCTTCAATAGATATTGTTACTTTTAAATTAATAAGCTCATGAAACTTTTCTTCTGTCGTTACAGCATAATTTTTTAAATCATCATTAATAGTTTTAGCTTCTAAAGAAGGAAACACAAAATAATCTAAATAATTTTCACCATCTCTTTCATCCACATCTGTTTCCAAGAATTTTCTAAATGTTTCTGTACAAGTAAATTTATGCTTTCCCCTGAAAATAACATTCTCATTCTCTAAGTTTTTCTCTGGCTTATAAATGAAACCATTATATACAAATTTATGTCCAATTAGACTACGATTCTCTGTGTCAAGAATTAATGTATTAAAACCATGCTCTGTCTTAGTTCCATAAAGCGCCAAACCACTTGATATATCTACATTAAACTTTCCATTTACTGTCTTAGTTTCACTAAGAGAAAAGTGTTCATGTCCTGCAAAAATTAAATCGGAAGTTTCATATAACTTATTATATAGTTTCTGTTTTGAACCATCCGAAAACCATTCAGGGCTGTGATGAATAATGGAAATTGTATAATTTTCTTGCATTTCAAAATCAAGTTTATTAATTTCTTTTTGCGGAAGATAATGTAACCCCTTATCCTCGTTCCCATTACACAAAAGGGAAAATGGTGCGGTATTGATAAGGTTGACTTTTATAACAAACTTTCCAAAAGTCATCTTTCTAACATCAACGATTCTCCCTCTTTGAAAACATTGATTTCTCTTTGCAAAACTATAAAAATTATCAAGCTGAGATAACTCTTCATAAAATCTCTTTTCCGTTTCTTTTTGTAAATAATAACCTTTTAGTTCTTCAAGTCCTCTGTCTGGATTAGCCGCAAGGTTGTCATGATTTCCAGGCGCAATAAGAGTATAGATCTTTTTATCTGGTAAATAGGTTGTCTTTAATTGATTTATTAATGTACCTATAAACCCTCCTGCCGTCTTATACTGATTAGCTTCTCCAGAATGTGCTATGTCTCCCGAAAACACTATTACACATTCATCGAATTTATCAATCTGTCTTAAAGCGTTAACCATTGCCTTAATATTTATTTCTCTAAATTTAGTATCTTCCCTAAAATGTGCATCACTTAAGTGAAATAATAAAATTTTCATAGTTCCTCCTTATAGTAATTTTCTATTCTGTATGTACACACATAAGAAATATCTTCCTATTTCAAAACATCCTATTCCCTATCATAGTCAATGATCCTCTGTTCCATTGTAAGCTACTCCAAAACAAGCTCATCGCCTAACTTTTCTGCTATGTACCTGCCGACTACATCCACCTTGTCTGCTTTCCAGATGAAGTAGTCCACCCTAAAATGATTACTGATATAATCTATCAGCAACTTCATCACTTCTTGAGTGTATCCTCTACCCATGCAACCATCTTGTCAATTCCGATTTCATGCACTGTATATCCATATTTTCAAGCTGACAGAATCCATAAATCTCCCCTGTATTTTTCCAATATTGGCACAGAAAAATTATTTGCAACATTTACTTCTTTCTAGAGTACTTGCATAAGCTTTTTTGCAAACACATTTTTGTACAAGAACTCTGTATATGGGATAATCTTTCTCAATCAATTTCCTAACGTATACCTGTTCTCTTTCGTCACAGTTCTCCATATATATTTCTATTCATTTTACTATTATATTTCAACGGAACAACTTGGACAAGCTATTTTCCAAGAATATTCACCATTTTATACTATCTTTATTCTGATTGATTTTTCACAATCATGGATACAACAGCCTCTTTAGACTGCTGTATCCTATAAAATCCATTCTGTTATCTATGCGGCGCTTTTACGGATATTCCGGATATGGTTCTCAACCTTCCCACACCGCATGTTCATTCTTTTCCATTCTTCCTGCCGCAGGACAGTTTCCAGCGCCCCGCTGTCATTTGGCACATATTCGGAGTATAAAAACTTATCGAATAATTTATGCCCTCCCTTATGAACACGTTTGTCTACGTCCTGGAAATACGCTCCTTTCTCATGAACAACCCTGACCTGGTCTGCCGGAACTGACCTTCTTTTTACCAGTTCCACATGCTCCCGGTAATCAAGCGGGTACAGGTTTCCGATCACCTTCCCGTCTTCCAGACCTGTCACTTCTACGGCATAAGCTAAAATCCTTTCACTTTTCCCGTCACCATAGTAAGTCCAGATATGATGCGCTGCAGTCGGCTTTAAAAATACCCGACCTTCTTTCAGGCACCAGGTACCGCAGCGGCGGGACATCCAGAGATACGTCCGCTCTCTAAGAGGCAGTGCATCCACTTTCGCCGCCGCTTCCTCTAAATCTTTCCGGTCATAAGCGAAATCACTCTGATAGCTCTGCGTATTCTTTTTCATGATCTTTTCTAAACTGTCCAGCAAATCAATCCCTATAAATTTCGGCATAAGTTCCTCCTTCCTAATCTTCCAGTATCCGCTGCCAGGCTTCGGAAATCTCCCTGGCAGTCTGTCTTGCCTCATCTCCAAGCTCTGGATTTCCTGCCGCCTGCTCCAGATAGCTCTTAAGCTCCCGCATCTGTGCTTCATATGTCCTTACCACACACCGCAAACGGCGGATTTCCCTCTGGCATAAAATTAAATCATTACTCATTTGCGACCTCCTGCTATTTTTCTGTCCTCGGATTTACAAAGGATTCCTGAAACAGAAAATATCCTTCCTCATAACTTCCTTCCTGCCTTGCGCCTGCCATTCCGCCCAGGCTGTCCAGATACTGCTCCCCATTCTTGGATTCCGAAATATACATATAATATTTCGCACGGATAAACTGCTTTTCTTCCAGCGCAAACTTTTTATAGGCATCGCTTAAAACCAGCTCCGCCTGTAACTGTTTTGCTTTCTTTTTCAGCATCTCCACCGCAAACCAGACCGCTTCCTTTTCTTTCTCCTCTGAAATTCCTTTAAAATACGGACGTTCCAAAAATAAGGTCAGATACTCTTTTCTGTCATTTACTGCTTCCTCCCCAGTATCCTCCTGGGTGAGATCCGCAAACTGCAGTCCCTGCCGTTTCCCGTTTATCCTGTAAAATGTCCCTTTCGTGAGGCGGATGATCACCCGGAACACCAGTGTCCCTTCCATGGAAAGATATATCACCTTCTTATTCGCATCAAAGCAGGATAACAGGCAGCTTTTATATTTCCCATCCCGGTAAGAAAGGCAGGTATGTCCAAGCACCTCCCCGATCTGCATGATCGGAAGCAGCCGGTCTTCTTCCCACAGACTCATCGGCTTCCTTTTCATTTCCATATTCTTCATCCAGGCCTGCTGTGTTTCTGCCGGAAGGCGTAACGCAATTTCCCGTTCCAGGTCATTTTTATAATATTTTACTTCCCAGAACCGCCCGGCAATCTCCGCGGCACAAAGACGTTTAGCCTTTTCCCGTTCCGATTCCAACGCTCCGGATAAAAACGCATGGAAAATCTCCGCGCCGCCTTCGCACAGGAAACGCATGAACCCTTCCCGGTTTTTAAGCAAAAAGTCTTCCCCAATCTTCAGGACTCCGTTCAGCTGCTTCCATCTTCCGTCGATCTCCGGCATCTGCTCTTTTGCCGTCTTAAAATCTGGGATATCCTGTAATTTTTCCAGATTATATACAAGAAAGTCTGCATGATAGCCCGTACGGATTTCCGGAATAAAACGCTCTGCCTCATCCCATACGCACAGAAGGCTCACCGCCTGCTGATAGGACAGAGATTCCACATGCTTAAGCTCCGTTTCCATCCACCGGGAAACCGGTTTCTCTATTAACATCATCCCTAGTTTATCAAGCTGTTCTTCGCTCATGCCTTCCAATAGGCATTTCCTTCCAATAATTTCCCTGATTGCCCGCAAACGGTCATCCATCTTTAAATCTGCCAGCCGATGGTACAATTTTGCATATAAAATGTCATTTGTAGCAAATAATCGGATTTCCTCAAAGGAATACTGTTTCCAGGTTAAAACCTGCTTTTCTTCATCTAAAAAGGCATGAAGCCTTGCACATTCTTTTAGATTCTTAGGATTCAGCGTATTGATATTCAGAAACCGTTCATAGGTATCCCGGTCCAGCAGAAGATTCCGCCATCCGAAACAAGTAAAATCCCGGAAATTTTCCTTTACTACAGAAAGGAAATGCTTTTTCTTATGTGTAATCGCATAAACCAGAAGATTATTCTGATCTTCTGTCAACAGCTCCACATTCACACCTTCCAGAACATCCCCATAAAGAAAGCTTAAGTAGGAAACCCGGTTTTTCATAAATGAGAGTTTCTTATCCACCGGCAATTTCAAAAGCAGATGCTTTAACCTGTTCAGGTCATACACTAGCGCCTCATTGTCAAGCCACTGCTTCAAAAACCTCCCCGTTTCTTCGTGGGGAATCTGCCCTAAAACTTCGCCAAGTCCCTTGCTGATGGCTTCCTTATGTTCCCACAGCCCTTTTTCCTGCTTCTGCACCAGGCATGCACGCCACTTCAGGCTGTCAGACAAATCCCTGATCAATTCATGATACCCCGGATCAAGCAGCCGTTCCCAAAAGCTGCGCTCCTTCGTCATCTTATTTAAAAAATCGCCGGATATCATCGGTTCTGTCAGGAGCCTGCATTCCCGCTCTGTCAGGTCACCGATGGAAAATGCGCCGCAGCCATCCAAGGTATACAGCCCCCTCATCAGATATCCTTTTTCATCTTCCGTCAGAGATGCCGAGCGAAAGTACTTTAAATAAGTATAGATTCTGTCTGGCTCAATCAGATTGTCTGCCAATACGGAAAGGAGTTCTTCATAACCGAAGTCTTCAGATAAAACCGCATCTTCCGCCCAGGTTAAAAAGCGGCTGACTCTCATTGGATCATAACATTCCTCCTGTGACAGCCGTACCAGGCAGGACAGGAATCCCTGATCCCGCACCAGATATTCTACTGCCTCTTCATCTAGCTTCCCTATCTGCTCTCCAGCCTCCATCTGATTGATTTTCCTGCTTAAGCCCAACAGTTCCTCTTCCTTACAAGCTTTCAGCAATGAATCCGGCACACAGGCCTTCTCCATCTCCGTTCTTAGCATGATATGTTTCAAAATCGTCTCACTAAACCGCATCCTATGCCGCCTCCTTCCGTTTTTCTTTCACTTCCACAAGCCCCAGTATCCATTTCACTTCTGCAAAAGTAAGCTCTTCTTCCATAAACAGGAACTTAAGCAGCTCGCACAGGCTTCCTGCTTCTTCCCGCTCCAGAACCATATTTAGATTTTCCTTCCGGAACAAACTGCACAGATATCTGCCCGTTATATAGCGTTTCTCTTTTTTCTTGTCACTATCATAACAATATTCCTGCGCATAATCATATAGCCCGGAAAAATGCCCGTCTGTATTTCGAATCCCTGCCACCTGCCGGGTGAAATCTTTTCGTATGGCATCTGTTTTACGTTTCTGCTCCAGCAAAAGGTGCCGATGCTCTCTTTCCTGCTTTTTTAAATGAAACTCTTTAAGTTCTTCCTCCGTCAGATAAATTTTTCGCAGATTTTCCAACTGCTTCTGCTGGCCTGCTGTCTCTGTAAGCGCCAGGAAGACCTCCCTTGCTTCTTCCCTGGGGAACCAAAGCAGAT
>CAOXUF010000047.1:4932-12009 GCA_948560485.1 uncultured Eubacterium sp. | reverse complement strand
GCATCTAAAAAAGTATTACAATGGGCAGTCATCCTTTTAGGATTTGGTATGAATCTTATGGTAATTCTAGAAACTGGAAAACAGTCACTTCCAATTATTATAAGTACAATTACAATATCATTAGTAATTGCATATATACTACACCGCATTATGCATATTCCTAATAAAATATCTACATTAGTAGGCGTAGGCTCCTCTATTTGTGGCGGCTCAGCCGTTGCGGCTACTGCCCCTGTAATAGATGCTGATGACGACGAAGTTGCACAGACTATTTCAGTTATCTTTTTCTTTAATGTTCTGGCGGCCTTAATATTTCCTACACTTGGCTCTTTTCTTGGATTCTCCCATGATACAGGAACTGCCTTCGGAATATTTTCGGGAACTGCAGTAAACGACACTTCATCTGTTACGGCTGCCGCCTCAACCTGGGACAGTATGTGGAATCTCGGCTCAGCTACTTTGGATACAGCTGTCACTGTAAAATTAACACGTACTCTTGCCATTATTCCGATTACACTCATTTTGGCATTTATACGTACACGAAAAGAATCAACACAGGCAAATGGAAATAAAATCAGATTAAAATCTATTTTCCCGATGTTTATTCTATATTTTATTCTGGCATCTGTAATTACAACAATTGCCGTCTCTGCCGGTGCTGATATTGCTATTTTCAATCCTGTCAAAGAATTAAGCAAATTCTTTATTGTTCTTGCAATGGCAGCAATCGGTCTGAATACAAATATTATTAAGTTGATAAAAACAGGCGGAAAACCTATTATTCTTGGGTTCTGCTGTTGGGTAGGTATTACCGTAGTCAGTATCGTAATGCAGCACTTTATGGGCTTATGGTAAAAAACATCCCTCTTTGGTTTATACTATTTAACCAAAGAGGGATTTACTTAAAAATCTAATTCAATAAATATTTCCCAATTCATCAATCCAATATGTCTTTTGTTCTTCATCAACAGCACCTCCCAAATGTGTTAACCAAGCATATAAGGTTACATCTCCTGTGCATATATCTGTTTCTTTTACTAAATGTCCACCATAATACTCTGTGTGCCAACCATCCACAGTCAAATGTTACTGTTGCGTATTTTTCGATGGCTGCTTCAGATGTTGTGTCCTGTACTTTAGTTTGTGTTTCTATTGCTGGTATTTGTTTCGTAGTTGGAGCTATAGTCTGTTTATGTTTTACAATTACCTTTATTTTGTGTGTTCTTTTTCCCTCCTTAGCCTGAATCATTGCTTTTCCTGCTTTTTTTCCTCGGATTACAATCTTATTTTTATATTTTCCACTCTTTTTACAAATTTTTATTTTATTTTTTCCTTTTATTACTTTCCACTTTACCTTTTTCTTTACTTTTTTTAATTTAACTGTTTTTTTTCTTTCCCTGCATTACTGTAACGCTCTTCTTCCAAGTGTTTGACCCAGTACTTTTCGCATATTGCTGTATCGGCATAACGAACGTACTCGTTATTGCAAGTATCACTGCAAAACTCCAACAAACAATTTGTTTTCTATACATTTCTATCCCTCCTTTAATATATGTGATTAACCAACAGCCTTTATATTATTATATTCGTATTCTACTTATAATCTGATAGTATCACACATACTAATCAAATAAAAGTATAAATTCTTCTTTAAAAAAGGTCTGTACAAAAATAATTTTGTACAGACCTTTTAATTAGTAATAATTATTTTCTAAAAGAAAATAAACCTTTCTTTTCATACGGTTCACTTGATAGAGAAACAAAGGTATAACCGGTATCTTCAACTACCTTTTTTACTTCAGCTTCATCTAATGACTCTTCACTGATTACTACCGACTCCTTATCTTTATGGGAACTGGTGACTTTTTTCACCTGAAAAACATTTCTGATAGCATCATTCATATGAGACTCACACATTCCACATGCCATTCCCTCTATTTTTATAATTGTCATTACCATAACATAACTCCTCCCTGTTCATTTTAATTCCCCACTATTTCTTTTTGCTCTTTTTTGCTTTCTTTTTCTTCACTTTTACTACTCTGACTTTAGACCACTTTCCATATACTTTTTTACCATAGAATCTAGAGTATGCCCTTGCCTTGATATAGTATTTCTTTTTAGCTTTCAGTTTCTTTAAAGTTGCTTTAACCTTTTTACTGTTTATCGTCTTTGTAACTTTTTTGCCAAATTTCTTTGAAGTAGAATACTTAATCTGATATCCTGCTGCTCCCTTTATCTTTTTCAAAACAATTTTTATCTTCTTCTTGTTCTTTGTCCTTACTGCTTTAGATATCTTCGCTTTACCAATCTTTGGAATACTGAAATCCTGACCATAAAATGTTACAACCTGTGCTGTTATTTTATTAGGACAATTAGACGCATTAACAGTATATACGTATCCATTTTTACCTTTTGCTATATTTTTTCCATTTACCACAAAATTCTTAATTTTCAGTTCTTCATCTTCCACCATGGCTTTTAAAATAATTGTATCACCCGGCAGATAAGCCCCTGCGCCTTCTACATATCCACCCATTTCACTTTTGTCTTCAACATTAATATATCCATTTGTCACCGGAATATATAATGAACTGACAGCACCTTCAAACTCATCCTCAAATAAATCTCCAATATTTGATAATTTATTTTTCCAGAACCATTCATCTTCTTCGTCTTCATCATATTCATCACCATATAAAACAAAAAGTTTATCGTAAACAGTGGTTGCAAATAACCTGTCATATTTCAGTTCACTGGCATTCAATGAATAACCTGATGATGTGAAATTGTCTTTCCCTACATTATATACAAATGTATCTCCCAGACCGTCTACTCTCAGATTCGTATAAATAATACCATCTTTTACAAGTCCTATCTCAGCTGTTGTTATTGAAATGTCTTTCTCTCCAAAAGACTCTGTATATGTGTCAATAGATTTCTGTAACTTAACCTTTGAAACAGACCATTTCTGCCCATCAAAAATTAAATTCTTTGGAATTTCTTTAGTTCCATTACTTCCTAATGTGACAATTAGTTTTTTTCCTACCTGCAGTGCTCTTGAAAAAGCTCTGTTTTCAGGAATATCTGCTCCCTTTGTCCATTTCTTTGTTGTTGGCGAATACTTCATCACTCTGCTGTTCAAAGTTCCTTTTACATCAACTCCACCTATCAAATACAGTTCTCCATTGTAAGCCGCCAATGTGCTGCCATCCAATTGATACATGTCATTTGGAATATCCGCTAATTTCTTCCATCCTTTTTCCTCTTCATAAACTGCAAGAATCTTGTCGGAAGAGTAACCTACATCTATGGATAATACTCCATAAATTTTTCTATTTGAATAAATATAATCTGTATCATTCAAAATCGTGTAATCTACTGACTGTTCATATTCTTTTCCAAACATTTTAGCTTCGAATCCGATTATGCCTTCTGTCCACATCACACTTTCTTTATTCGTCTCTTCATCTTTATATGTCAGTCCATATGATACTTCTCCGTTTAAATTTACATAGACCAAAGAATCTCCACTAGATAAAAGCTGACCACCCTGGATTATTCCTTCTATATTGGACCCTTTGTTGAATGCTTTTCCTTTTGAAAAGAAATAATTATCTTCATATATAACTTCACCAACTGTCAATTTAATGCTGATCTGTTTATTTACATACTCTTTACCATCAATAATAATATTCTTTCCATCATTTGAAATTATCTGAACTTTACGGTCATTTACATAAACTTCCGCACCATTCATATGATATCCTTTTATTTCAATCTGATTTTTGCTGTTATAGTTTACTTTTTCAACCAGCATACTCGGAGTATCTACCTTTGATAAATCCAGTGTTCCTCCGGAGGATACATTCCCTTTTAAATGCTCTCCTCTTCTAACGCTGCCTAATACCCTCGCCTTAACCTGCAATGCACTTTCCTTTGGATATGCATTTGAAACTGCTGCAATCGCTCCTGTCACATACGGAGCCGCCATTGAAGTTCCATTATAAAAATCATATTTGCCAAACTTATCTGATGAAACATTTTCCTTACTGATTCCAAAATTATCAATATAAACAGTAAAATCTCCCTCTGACTCTGCTGCAATTGCAAATACAAGTACATGTTTCTCATCTTTCCTTGTTTTTTCAGAAACCGGAATAGAAAGATTCGTCCAATAGTTTTCCTGTTCTATATACGTATCAACAATCGCATCCATTTCTACATTATCTATATTAAACTTTCCATTATTATCCACTTTATAATCTGCAATATAGAATGAAGATACTCCCAATAAGTCTTTTATATCCTGCATCTCTTCAAAATCAATTATCTGTCCTGACGGTCCACTTAATCTTAATGCCATAGCAGCATAAGTTTCCGTAGCAGACTGTTTTATTTCATATGGCAGATAAAAATAATGATAACTTCCTTTTTCTGCATTTTTAACAGACCACTCCAGAGACTTGTTTGTGCTGCTTTTTTCGCCAAAGTATTGTGTATTTGTGGTCGTAACGGTAACATTTCCATCACCATCTGAATCTGCACCATATGCAGCCTCACCAGCCCCTGCCTGATTTCCTGTATAACCATCCTTGTTAATTATATTTACAAGATTTACATTATCAAAATCGCAATAATAAGCGCAGAGTTCTGACACGTTATCGTATATAGAAGGATTAAAGCAGTTATATGAAACAGACGATAAAATATCTGTTCCAGGTGCTGCTATATCCACACTTTTCTTTCCATAGTTGGAAAAACTTGCCAGTTCATCCTTTTCATTTGACGCAGCAACAGAAATCACATAATCACTGTCAATGTTTGCCGGAATAGATTCAAACGTATCATTATCCATACCATCATTTCCTGCCGCACATACAGAAATGGCACCTTTCTCTCCCACCATGTTTATTAATGTTTTCAGAATCTCTGACTCTTCTTCACTTGCTCCTCCCCAGGAGTTATTAACTGCTACAACATTAACACCTAACTGCTGTGCTTTATATATATAATTGTAGGCTCCCACGGATTCCATTCCATATCCGGAACCTTCCTCATCCAGAATTTTCAGCCCCATAATTTTAACATTGGAGCTTTTCGCTGTTCCCTCAATACCTGTTCCATTGTCTGATTTACCAGCCATTATGCCGGAACAATGACTTCCGTGTCCATTGTCATCCATTGGGTCTGCATCACTGTTAATAAAGTCATATCCATGCTCTCCATATAATTTTTTATTGTTATATGGATTATTCCAGATGACGTCTTTCAAATCCTCATGTGTATAATCAATTCCTGTATCAACTAATGCGATAACTCTTTCCTTTCTGTCCTTATCTCCCAGAAATTCTGTGTCTGCATTAATATCTAACCCCTCTATACCTGCATTTTGTCCTTCATTATTCAACGCCCACTGATATTTATAGTATGCATCATTATAATTCAGTTTTTTAATTTTATAGTTAGGCTCTGCATACTTTATATTTTTATTCTTTTTGAGAATTGTAATTAATTCTTCTGTAGAATATTTATCCGATTTTACTAAAGACACCGACAAATCATTTGTTTCCGAAACACTTCTTGTCTTTGTCTTTGCTTCATTTTGTTCAAATATGTACGTATCTACAATTTCTATACCGCTTCCCCATGAAGTACTCATTCTGCTTTTCGTAGATGTACCTGTACTGTCATACATAATGACAGCCTGTCCTTCTGCATAATTCTTACTCTTGTTTATCTCCTGCTTTTCTGCTACTGTCAGCCTTTCACTTGCCATAACAGGATTTATTGTGCATGTCATAGATAGCGCAAGAATTACTGATAACATTTTTGTTAATGTTTTTCTTCTCATACTTTCCATCTCCTAACCTTATTATCTTTTAATCATATCATTTTTGTAATATTTGCGCTATCACTTTTTCATCAACTTTTAAAAACCCACAGATTTTTTATCTGAGATTCTATATCTTCATATTTCCACAATTTATTACTTCGTTTTAAGCTGTTCGGATCATTGATTATAATTTTTTCATCTTTAATCCCTTCTAACAAGATAAAATGTCCTTCCGTTGTAAAATCTCCCGGTCCTACGGAACATATTATCGGCTGACCTTTATTTAAATACTTTAATACAAGCGATTTATCAAGAGAAATCTCTCTTCCTTTAATTTTAAATTCCCTGCATCCTTCTGTCATCAACGTCCACTGTGTTCCCACTCCTTCTATATAATAACCGTTTTTTTCAGCAAACTTTGCTACGTCTCTTGGAGTAATATCCTTATTTTTTGTAATTCCCCTAACTACCATGGCAATACATGTTGGTGCGCATCCTGCAGTTTTGATATCACTATCCCCATATTTCTTATCTGCCCACCTGGAATCATGCTGAAACAATAATGGAATATCTCTTTTTATTTCCACAGACTTTTGCTCGCCAATAATTCCCTCACTCTGCAAACGGTCAATACCTATTATGACGCCTCCTACAATGATTGTTACCGCAATCAGAAAGATTGTAACTCTGCGAATTAGTTGTTTTCTCCTGTTTCTTCTGCTTCTCACTCTTCTGTTTTTTGTTCTCTTGTCCATAATTACCTCCCCATGTTTATCATCCGGACTCACCAGCTATGCTGTTTATCCTACAATACCGCTCTTAATATAAGTAAAAGATATTGTTAAGATTTTCTTAAGAAAAAAAGAGACCTTTTACAGTCTCTTTCCGTATACTAACTATATAATTTATTGATTCAATTCAGGAATATTGGGTATTGTTGCAAAACCTTTTGCCAAATCCTCATCTGTAGGAATATAATCACTCATCACACCATCATTATATTTGCCATACGCAACCATATCAAAATATCCTGTTCCTGTAAGTCCAAATACGATCGTCTTTTCTTCACCGGTTTCCCTGCATTTGAGTGCCTCATCCATTGCAACTTTAATCGCATGGCTGCTCTCCGGTGCCGGAAGTATTCCCTCAACTCTTGCAAATTTTGTAGCTGCTTCGAATACTTCTGTCTGTTCTACCGAAGTTGCTTCCATCAGGCCATCATCATATAACTGTGATAAAAT
>CAOXUF010000047.1:3967-4922 GCA_948560485.1 uncultured Eubacterium sp. | reverse complement strand
TACATCTTTGCCATTTGACAGACATTACCCGTATCACAAAAATCATATACATATTTACCACGGGTAAGACTCGGACAGGATGCCGGCTCTACCGCAATAATTCTATAATCTTTCTCGCCTCTTAATTTTTCTCCCATAAACGGTGAAATTAATCCACCAAGATTTGAACCGCCGCCTGCACAGCCAATAATAATATCCGGAGTGATATTATATTTATCAAGTGCTGTCTTTGTTTCTAAACCGATAATTGTCTGGTGAAGAAGTACCTGTGATAATACAGAACCTAACACATAACGATATCCTTCCTGTGTTGTGGCAGCCTCTACCGCCTCTGAAATTGCACATCCTAAGCTTCCGCTTGTTCCCGGAAATTCTTCTAAAATCTTTCTTCCCACTGCTGTCTTATCCGACGGTGATGGTGTTACTGTTCCACCGTAAGTTCTCATAACTTCACGACGGAACGGTTTCTGCTCATAAGATACCTTTACCATATATACCTGACAGTCTAAGTCAAAATAAGAACATGCCATAGACAATGCTGTTCCCCACTGTCCTGCTCCTGTCTCTGTAGTTACACCTTTGAGCCCCTGCTTCTTTGCATAATATGCCTGAGCAATTGCTGAATTAAGCTTATGACTTCCTGATGTATTATTTCCCTCAAATTTATAATAAATCTTTGCCGGTGTATCTAATTCCTTTTCAAGAAAATATGCTCTTACCAATGGTGCCGGTCTGTACATTTTATAAAAATCTAAAATTTCCTCAGGTATGTCAAAATACGCTGTTGTATCATCCAGTTCCTGTTTAATTAATTCATCACAAAAAACAGGTCTTAAATCTTCATATCCCATCGGCTGTAATGTTGCCGGATTTAATAGTGGTGCCGGCTTATTCTTCATGTCAGCACGTACATTGTACCACTGCTTTGGCAATTCACTTTCTTCTAAATATATTT
>CAOXUF010000047.1:0-3957 GCA_948560485.1 uncultured Eubacterium sp. | reverse complement strand
AATCTTCATATCTGCCATTAAGTATGTCCTCCTTTATTTTTAAGTAAATTCGATTTAATTCCTTATGCTATAATAGCATATTTTTATTTTCAGTAAAAGGATATCTTTTTTAATCATGAAAATCTTTAAGAAAAAAAGCTGTAACACAATATTTATGTACAGCTTTTTTCTCTTATATAATTTTATTAACTTACAGAGATATCATAAAATATCTTAAAACAAACAACGCTGATAAAATAATTGTAAGTATATGGACTTCTTTTATTTTTCCGGTAAATATTTTAATTAGAGTATATGATATCAGTCCTATTGCAATTCCATTTGCAATAGAATATGTCAGCGGCATAGTAAACATTGCTAAATATGCCGGAATTGCGTCCGTAATATCATCAAATTCCATTTCCTTAATAGCACTTAATAATAAACCACCGATGAATATCAATGCCGGTGCTGTAGCACAGGCTGGAATAATTCCTACAAAAGGTGCAAATATTATAGAAACTAAAAATAGAATTGCTGTCACAACCGATGTCAGACCCGTCTTTCCTCCTACAGAAATACCGGAAATACATTCGCCATATGTTGTTACTGTAGAAGTACCGCAAATCGCTCCTCCAATCGTTGCCAATGCGTCACATAACAGACTTTTCTTTCCGTTTGGAATATTTCCATCCTCATCTAACATATTGGCAGCCTTTGCAGTACCAATCAATGTTCCAAGTGTGTCGAACATATCTACCATTGAAAATGTAATAATTAACATAATCAGCGTCAATATTGCCTTTCCTAAAGAACTTCCCTGAAACAATTCTTTAAACCCGTCAAAACATGCAAACAACGATACATCTGTAAAGTCTTTAAACTGATTTCCAAAGTCTATGGAGAATCCTTCAAATACAGTATTTCCTGTAAATATTCCAAGAATTGTTATAACAATGATACTAATTAATATCGAACCGGTAATATTTTTCTTATATAAAACTGTAGTCAGCACAATTCCCAGAAATGCCAACACAGCTCCCCAGCACGCTGTCGGATCTTTTGCAAAGGTCGAGAAATCAACCATAGATACCATCGTATCCTGATTTAACACAACAATACCTGCATCCTGAAATCCTACAAATGCTAAAAACAACCCAATACCAACAGATATCGCCACTTTAATATTCTTTGGTATTGCCATTACTACCTGTTCCCGGAAAGAACAAAGGGTAATAATTACAAATAACGCACCTGAAATCAGAACCATTGCTAAAGCTGCCTGATAGGAATATCCCATTCCCAGCATAACTGAATATGTAAAGAACGCGTTCATTCCCATACCCGGTGCCTGCGCAAATGGCAGTTTTGCCAATACTCCCATTAACAATGTTCCTATAAATGCAGCAATACATGTAGCAAAAAATACACCATTAAATATTGGTTCATGCATATCTGTCCCTTCAAACGGTGTAGACAATATCGCCGGATTTACCATAATGATATATGCCATTGTTACAAATGTGGTTATACCTGCCAAAATCTCAATTTTGACAGAAGTTCCGTTTTCTTTCAACTTAAAAAACTTTTCCATTTTTTTATCCTTCCTTTTTCATTTATACTATCCGTTCTAAAACGGAAATAAACTGATTATTATTGACATCCAGCACTCCTCTGTTGGTAATTGCCATCTCCGGAATAACTGCCAAAGATATCTGAAGACTTAATGTAAGTAACGGATTCATAAGGGTCATTCCCATGTCCTTTATTTCCCTATATAATCTTTCAAGTTCTTCTGTAAAAACTTCAATAGGCTTCTGGCTCATTATTCCCATAACCGGCAATTCCAGAAAATCAATGTTTTTCCCCTGTGCTGCTAATGCAACTCCACCCTGTTCCTTGATAACTTTATTCAAAGCTGTTTTCATGTCATACAGGTTACTTCCTATTGCAATTAAATTCTGAGTATCCTGACCAATAGAACCGGCGATTGCCCCCTCAAATTTTCCTACGCCATCTACAAGACCTACAGCAGTAGAACCATTTTTCTCATATCTGTTGGTAACAGAACAATACATTACATCCTTTGGCAGATGTATTTCTTCATTTTCCACGGTTAAAACCCTGCTTGTCTTCTTCGTTTCCAAAGTACCATCTATGATTGTCACGATATTAGCTTTTACTTGTTTACAGTCTTCTGGTATCTCTATCATTAACTCCCTGTCTGTCATATTGTCGTGACAAATAGAATTTAAAACTTTATTGTCAAAAGAATATTTTGTGCCTGTTCTTTTTACAATTTCACCTTTCACAAATACCTTTTCTACATGAAAATCTTCTAAATCTTTCACCAAAACGAGGCTGGCTGTTTTTCCTTTCTGAATAGAACCTAAATTTTTCAATCCATATCTTTTTGCCGGATATAGTGTTGCCATTTTTACCGCAAGAACAGGTTCAACTCCTTCTTTCACGATTTGTGACAATGCATAATTCATATGTCCATAGTTCAAGATATCCTGAACAGTAATGCATCCGTCTGTAGACAATAAAATCCTTTCAGACTCTCCAACCTGTTCTAAAAATTCTTTGGCGCTAGCCGGTTCTTTTAAAGAGCCTCTTCTAATAATAACCGTCATTCCTTTCTGAAATTTTTCTGTCATTTCTTCCACGGATACACTTTCATGATCTGAAGATACACCACTGCCAATATATTTATTCAAATCATCCCCAACAACGCATGGTGCATGTCCATCTATCATTAAATTCTTATTTTGGGCATACTCTAAAATTTGTTTCAGTGTTTTTTCCTCTTTAATAACACGATTATAGTCCATTGTTTCTGCAATGCCATACATACCATAATCTTCAATCATCGTCTTTACATCTTTTAACATTATCTGACCAAAACAGTCTTCATATTCCGGCGCTGAAGGAACGCATGGTGATGCCATCCAAACGGGTGTAAACTGTGTCGTTTCCATTTCATCCATCAGATACTTTGCGCCTTTTGCTCCTAATACATTGACGGCATCATGTGGATCAAGTACCGCCGCAACAGTACCTTTTTCCATAATTGCCTCTGCCAGCGGTACAGATGACAATAAACTTAATTCTACATGTGAATGTGCATCAATCAGTCCGGGTAATGCATATAATCCCTCTGCATCTATCACTTCATACTGACCGGATTCCTGCTTTATGCCACTTGCAATCTGTCCAAAAATTTCATCTTCTATAACAATATCAGTTTGTCTTATTTCATTTTTTTCAACATCTACCATGTTGACATTTTTAATCAAGTACTTCATAATCATCTCCAACTTTTTTGAACAGAGGAAGTTTTTCTAAAAATGTGATATCTTCTCTTAATGCTGCCTTTCCCTCTGCGAGAATAGCCATTTTCGCACAAACAATTCCTCCTGCTGCCTCCACCAGTCTTTCTGCTGCAGCCAATGATTCTCCTTTTGATATTACATCATCTATAATGGCTACTTTTTTTCCTTTAATTCTTAAAGCATCACTATCATCCAGAAATACATGCTGTTCTCCATTCGTTGTAATGGAATGAACGACATCCTGAATATAAGATTTTACATAAGGCTTAATACTTTTTCTGACTACAACAAAATCTTTCATGGAAAGTCGTCTTGAAATCTCATAAGCCAGTGCAATACCTTTCGCTTCAATCGTTACAATAATATCTGCTCCGTTCACTTTTTTTGCCAGCTGTTCTCCCGCTAACGTAATCAGCTCTGTATCACTGATTACAACAAAACTGGCATATGCTGTTTCATCGTCAAAATCCACATAAGGAAGCTTGCGGTGTACACCACAAACCGATAAATCATAATATTTCATATTTTCTGCCCCTGCTTTCTATATTTACTATCCTTTTTCTCAAAAAAGGTGCAATACCCAAGCACTGCACCTTTGCAAAATTTTCTCAATATACATCTATTATAATTTATGGTAATATAT
>CAOXUF010000046.1:5256-12104 GCA_948560485.1 uncultured Eubacterium sp. | reverse complement strand
TGGTCCACAACTGTGCCATATAAACTTTTTACCCCCACTCTTGACAAAGAGCCATTTTTAATGAATGTTACAGACTATTGATGCCTCTTTTATTAATTTATATCCTATCTATATCTTTTTACAGTAGGTTCTAAAATACCCTTCTCAAAAACAAATATTGTAAGATAAGGAATAACGCTGCATAAACCACAAAGGATAGACAAACCTGAAACGTAAATACTTACTCCGCCAACGATAAATCCATGTGTTGCAAGTTGTCCTAATATAACAAGAAGTAATAACGAAGACATTTTAGGGACCATTCTGATTCCGCCCTTTTCTCTTAATATAAACAGTCCAAATGTCAAAATCGCAATAATTGCAGTAGCTATGTAAACGATTAAATTCGTATGGAAATATTCACTATTCAATGTTTCGTTAAACTCCTGCTTCTGTGCAAACATCATTACAAGTATCACTACATAATAAAGAATAAATACTGCATATGATATATGAAGCAATCCGTTCAGGTTTCCCTTAATTAAAGAGATTGTAAATAGAAACATTGCTGCCATGGCAATCAATACAATAAATCTTGGTATCGTCCATGATACTGTTCCTTTTTCAATAATATCCGTCTCCAAAAAATATACCGGTCTGTAAAACTGATAAAATAAACACAGTTCAGACAATAAGCATAGAAGTAGCACTATTAATTCCCTTGTTCTCCTCATATTACCGTCCCTCTTTTCTAAATTTATCTTTATTTTACTATATTTAGATAATTTATGCAAAAAATGTTACAATTCTATAAAATAAACTATAAAAAAGATAAGACAATCGTGTTTTCGTCTTATCTTTTTCAAATTAATTTCATATGAACTTTTATTTATTCCCTAAATACTTTTCTATACTATCTATTGCCTGTGTTTCATCTTCACCATCAGCGGAAATTTTCACTGTCTGCCCTGGGACAATACCTAATGCCATCATTCCCATAATACTTTTTGCATTTACTTTCTTCGTTTCAAACTCTACGTAGATTCTGCTTTCAAACTGACTTGCAACCTGAACACATTTTGCTACCGGGCTTGTTTCTGCTCCCTGCTTAATACCTATTGTTACATCCCTTGTTGTCATTTAAACTTTTCCTCCTTAGGGTCATCCTCTTAAATCATCTGCAATCTGACAAATCTTTCTAAGCCTGTGGTTTACACCTGATTTTCCAAGAGGAGGTTCTAACCTCTCTCCTAATTCCTGCAATGATGCATCTGGATTGTCTATGCGTATCAATGCTATATCCTGTAATTTAGGTGGAAGATACTCAATCCCTTTATTTTTTATAATATAATTGATATCCTCTATCTGCCTGACCGAAGTCGCTACAGTTTTCTTTATATTGGCTGTCTCACAATTGACCTGTCTATTGTAATAATTACTCATACCCTTTAAGATACGAATATTCTCCATTTCCATTAAAGAAACGTGGGCTTCCATTACGTTCAAAACGTCTACTATTCCTTCGCCTTCTTTTAGATATACCACATAACTACCTTTTCTGGCAACCATTTTTCCTTCAATATTGAATTTTTTCAACAAATTTATCAGTTGTTCCGACTTTTTATTACTATTACATTTGATTTCCAAATGATAAGACTTGTTCGGATCACTGATAGAACCAGCCGCCATAAAAGCACCTCTTATGAAAGCACGTTTACAACAATCTTTCATAATTACAATATTATTGGTGATTGAAAAATTCTCTTCAATATCGCCTGCATCATTCATTAATTTTGTTGCCTGCAAAATCTTAATTGCTTGCTGATTGTCCGTTACAGTTAAAGTATATGTCTTTCCTATCCTTGAATATGCATTATCTCTGATGGTAATTTCTGTGTCAATATGGAATGTCTTCCATAATAACGTTCGTACTTTGTTTGCAGTAGGTTCCGTCTCTGTTCTAACTCGAATGGCATAATGGTTATTCTCATCAATCATTACACTGCCACACATAGAAATTAACGCTGCCAGTTCCGCAATTCTGCAATGAACTGCATTATTAACATGCTCTGCCAGTTCTTTTTTTACTTTACTTGAAAAACTCATAAAATCCACTTTCTATCTTAAAATATCTCTGTGAGCAATTCTTATGCCATAATTCGCATCTGATATGTTTAACTTCCTATACAGTTCATTTGCCACAGTCACAGACCTATGATGTCCGCCTGTACATCCAATCCCGATAACAAGCTGATTTTTTCCTTCATATATATAATTAGGAATTAAAAATCTTATCATATCAATTAATTTATTTAAAAACTCTGTGGAAACCTCAGACTTTAAAACAAAATCCCTAACCTCCTGCTGTTCCCCTGTCTTATGCTTTAATTCCGGTATATAATACGGATTTGGCAGAAAACGTACATCAAATACTAAATCACAATCTGCCGGCACCCCATACTTAAAACCAAATGACAGAATTGTAACAAACAGATTTTTATAATCCTGATTCAACACAAATATTTTTTCTATCTCTGTTTTCAAATCACGGACCAACAAATTACTTGTATCAATAATATAATCCGCCTGAGTTCGCAGATAGGAAAGTTTTTTCCGTTCTGCATTGATTCCATTTTCAACACTGTCTGTCTCTCCCATAGGATGGCTTCTTCTCGTCTCTTTAAACCGTTTTATCAGCGTACTATTGCAACAATCTAAAAACAGTATTTCATAATTCTGCTCTTTCTTTTTTAATCCGGAAAGAACATCATGAATTTTATCCAGATTTTCCCCACTCCGGATATCTACTCCGATTGCCACTTTATTCTTCTCGCTTGTCTGTGCAAACAAAAGATCTGCAAAATTTTCAATCAAATCAACAGGAAGATTATCTACACAATAATATCCATTATCCTCAAAAATTTTTAACGCCGTAATCTTTCCTGCCCCGGACATTCCTGTGACAATAACAAAACGCATATATTTCTCCTATATAATCTTCACTTCCGGTTCCAGTTCTACACCGAACTGTTCCTTTACTTTTTTCTGTACATCACTTATAAGCTGTAAAACCTCTGTTGCTGTTGCATTATTATAATTAATAACAAACCCGCAGTGTTTCTCTGAAACCATTGCTCCACCCACTGTATACCCCCGAAGTCCTGCATCTTCAATCAGTTTTCCTGCGAAATATCCCTCCGGACGCTTAAAAGTACTTCCTGCACTCGGATATTCCAAAGGCTGTTTCAATTTTCTCTTCTCCATAAGAACCTGCATAATGCCGCCAATTTCACCGGCACTTCCGATTTGGAGTCCAATACACATCTGAAGTACTATCATGCCTTTTCTGGCGATTACACTCTTCCGATAACCCAGTTCCAGGTTTTCTGCTTCTATCTTTTGAACTTCGCCGTCGCTATTTAACACTTTTACCCACTTAATAACATCCTTCATCTCTCCGCCATAAGCTCCAGCGTTCATAACAACTGCTCCGCCTACATTTCCCGGTATCCCATGGGCAAACTCAAAACCTGCCAGATCATTTTCATAAGCTGCCATTGCCACTGCCGCCAACTTTGCCCCTGCATCTGCTACAATGTCTTCACCAATCACATCAATACTGCTCATTCTGCTGTTAATTTCAACAATAACGCCCTTATAACCTTCATCTCTTATCAGAATATTACTGCCATTACCAATAACCATATATGGATAGTCAAATTCTTTGCATACTTTAATAATCTGAATCAACTCTTCCACACTTCCCGGTACGATATAAAACTCTGCCCTGCCGCCACATCGAAATGTACAATGCTTAGCCATAGGCTCATTTTGTTTCACATAATCTTCTCCAACAATACTTTTCAACTTTTCAAACACGATATTTACACACTCACTTTCACCACAAACTATCTGACAACCAAAGCTGCTGCACCATACATTCCTGCATCATTTCCAAGCTCAGCCAAATGCACTGCTGCATCTCCACAGGCAGTAAAACAAGTTTCTCTATATGTAGTTTTGACTGCATCTATTAAATACTCTCCTGCTTTGCTGACTCCACCGCCAATAATAAATGCTTCCGGATTGATTGTCACTGCAATATGAGCCATTGCCTTTCCAAGATAACCACCCATCTGACGAACAACTGTTTCAGCTCCTTCATCTCCTTCTTTTGCTAAATCAAAAACATCTTTTGCTGTAATGTCATTTCCATAATCTGACATTTTTGTTTCTTTGTTACCGGCAGCCATATATCTCTTAGCCAGTCTTACCACACCGGTAGCTGATGCATATTGTTCAAGACAGCCTTTTCTTCCACATCCACAGATTTCTGTTTCTTCATCATTCATATGCATATGTCCGATTTCTCCTGCTCCGCCATTATATCCGGTCAAAATATTATTATTAATAATAACTCCACCACCAACACCGGTACCTAATGTAATCATAACAATATCATGATAATTTTTTCCGCCACCTTTCCAATTTTCTCCAAGGGCTGCTACATTCGCATCATTTCCGGCTTTCACTTTAATTCCATGAAACATTTCTGATAACTGTTCTGCTACATTGAATGTTCCCCATCCAAGGTTTACACATTGAAGAACGGTGCCATCTGCAAGTACCGGCCCTGGAAGACCAATTCCGATACCCTCTATATCATCCAGACTAATTCCCTCTTTTACCAGTTTACCTTCTAATGCCTCACAGATATCACCCAATATTGCCTCACCGAAATTCTCTGTGTTGGTCTTAATCTCCCATTTATCTAACATCATACCACTTGTTTCAAGAAAACCAATTTTAATTGTAGTTCCACCTACATCTACTCCAAAACAATACTTCTTCACAATATTTCCTCCACTTTCTTATTTTATTTGTTTCTCTCATTCTTTGTTTTTCGTATTATTCATTTTCACCCATCATATTTTTCTGCACTCTGTTATATAATTCTACAGCTGCATTATACCCCATTCGTTTCTGCCTATGGTTTACGGCTGCTGCCTCAACAATAACAGCCAGATTTCGTCCCGGTCTGATAGGTATTTTATGACATACAACCTTATTTCCCAAAAACTCTGTATATCTTTCTTCTAAACACATCCGGTCATATTCTTTGTCTCTGCTCCATTCCTCTAACTGAATAACCATATCTATACTGGCAGAATCTAAAATACTCTCAACTCCAAACAGCGCTTTTACATCAATAATTCCGATTCCACGCAGTTCAATAAAATGCTTTGTTATAGCCGGAGATGTTCCTATCAGCGTCTCATCACTCACACGTCTGATTTCTACAACATCATCTGTTACCAGACGATGACCACGTTTAATTAATTCCAGAGCAGCCTCACTCTTTCCGATGCCGCTCTCTCCCATAATCAAAACGCCCTCTCCATAAACGTCAACCAGAACTCCGTGTCTGGTAATGCAGGGAGCAAGTTCTACATTCAGCCAGCGGGATAACTCCGCATTAAAGCTTGATGTGGCAGTGTCCGTAGACATAATTGGCACTCCATACTTTAATCCGGCTGAAATCAAATCGTCGTCAGGTTTATTTCCTCTACAAAGAATAAGACATGGAATTCCACTGCTCATTAATTTTTCGTAAACCCACTGCCTGTTCTGCCTTTGCATATTATCAAGAAATGCACACTCAACATTTCCTATAATCTGAACTCTTTCCTTATCAAAATGCTCAAAAAAACCCGCCAGCTGCAATGCCGGTCTGTTTACCTCCGGAATAATAATTTTTACTTCATCTGTATTAATCTCCGGCGTATGGTTTACTAATCCATAGTTGTCTACAACCTTTGTAAAAGGAATAAAAATATCAGACATCTCATACCTCCTTACTATATGCATCACGTTTCCTGATTCTATCTCACTTATTCTATCATTTGTGAAAATATTTGTATATATCTTTTGCCACTTTCTCTGTGACAGAATTTACCTTCACCAGTTCTTCAACATCAGCATTCCTGATAGCTTCAATAGATTTAAAAAACCGCATTAAAGCTTTTCTTCTGGATGGTCCCACTCCCGGTATATCATCAAGTACTGACTTCACTTCTCTTTTTCCTCTGAGACTTCTATGATACTCAATCGCAAATCTATGGGTTTCATCCTGTATTCTGGTAATTAACTGAAATCCTTCTGAATGTGTATTGATAGGTATTTCCGCATTATTATAATATAAACCTCTGGTACTATGATGGTCATCTTTTACCATGCCGCAGACAGGAATATTTATTCCTAATTCTTCAAGAACTTTCAAAGCCACATTTACCTGCCCTTTTCCTCCGTCCATCATAATAATATCCGGAAACTTGCTGAAGCTTCCCAACTCATAGTCCCCATCTTCCATATCCAGTTTCTTTCTCTCTTCGAGTCCATGTCTGAATCTTCTTGTAAGTACCTCTTCCATGCTGGCATAATCATCCGGTCCGTGCACCGTTTTAATTTTAAACTTACGATAATTATTTCGTTTCGGTTTTCCGCCTTCATACACAATCATAGATGCAACTGATTCATAACCATTGGTATTTGAAATATCATAAGACTCCATTCGATGAATTCCTTCTATCCCAATCAGTTCTTCTATCTCGTGAACTGCACCGATTGTTTTCTTTTGCTCTCTGCGGTATTTTTCTTTATTCTGTTCTAATAAGTTTCTGGCATTCTTAGCTGCCAGTTCCACTAATTTCTCTTTACTTCCTTTTTTAGGATGAACAATTTTTACTGTATAATTCTGGTTTCTGCTAAGCATTTGAGATAATAATTCCGGTTCCTCCACCTCTTCCTGCACTAATAACTGATGTGGAATAAACGGTGTGCCAATATAATACTGCTTGATAAAACTGGTA
>CAOXUF010000046.1:0-5246 GCA_948560485.1 uncultured Eubacterium sp. | reverse complement strand
ACTGGTAATAATATCTGTTCCGGTGTCCCCGGGCGCTGTTGTGAGATAAAAATGTTCTCTTCCAATCAGCTTTCCATTTCTGACAAAGAAAATCTGTACCACAGCATCGTTGCCTTCTTCCGCATAAGCAATAATATCCCTGTCCTCAAACTTATGTGATGTAATTTTCTGATTGCCCGCAACATGATTAATACTATTAATCAGATCTCTGTACTCCATTGCCTTTTCAAAATCCATCTGTGCTGAGGCATCCTTCATTTTCTCTTCCAGTTCTTTTATCGTATCTTTAAAATTTCCCTCTAAAAATCTGACTGCTTTTGCAATATTTTCTCCGTACTCTTCCTTACTGACATATCCCTGACAGGCTCCATCACATCTTCCCATATGATAATAAAGACACGGTCTTCCATTAACTGTTGGAACTTCCTTTTTTTGTTCCTCAAAAGATACTTCCTCTTTCCCGGAAGTTATATATCTCTCTTCCTTTACAACAATGGATTTCCTGCAATTTCTTATCTTAAACATCTTCTGAAGCAGTTCAATCGTATCTCTTACTGCCATGCCGCTCGTAAATGGTCCGAAATATTTATTACCATCTTTCTTCATAGAACGGGCAAGCACAATTCTTGGATAATCCTCACTTATAGTGACCATTACATAAGGATAACTCTTATCATCCATCAACATCGTATTATATCTCGGACGATATTCTTTAATAAGATTGCACTCTAAAATCAGAGCTTCCAGCTCCGAGTCTGTTAAGATATATTCAAATCTGCATACATTAGATACCATTGACTGAATTTTCAAACTCTTCTTAGTACTCTGTCTGAAATAAGAACTTACACGTCTTTTTAAATTAACGGCCTTTCCTACATATATGATATCATCACGATTGTCATGCATTAAATACACCCCCGGTGTCTGGGGCATTTTTTTTAGTTCCTCTGAAAAATTAAAATTACTCATGACGTTATTATATCATTTATTTAACAAAAATTAAAAACGAAAGTAAAACTTTTTTTAATATGCAAAAAAGTCCAGAAAGGTACTCCTCCTGAACTTTTTTATTTTACATGTTTGTTTTTCATATCTCAACCTAGTTTTTATTGTTCTTTGTTTTATGTTTTTTCTTTTGGCTCATAACCGCCCTTTCTATATATTTATTAAGCATTTCTTATTATACGAAATGAATCCTTATAATAGTCCACACAATGCTAGATAATAACACACTATTATATGTAACCATACAAAATATGAAATAATATATATTTTATAAACAAAATGTGTGAAAAACATAGAAATCTGACAATTTCAGCAGAAAAAAACCGACAGGATTTCTCCTGCCGGTTTATAATCAATCAGACTTTTACTATGTTCAGCTTTCTTTATCTTCTGTTGAGGAGTCTTCCCTCTCATTTTCAATCTTTTCCTCTTCACTAAACTGATTGAAAATCTCCATAAATTCTTTGCCCGTAATCGTTTCTTTATCATATAAAAACTCTGCAATTTTATCTAACTTGTCACGGTTTTCCTGAATCAATTGTTTTGCTGCCTCATATTTTTCTTTCAATAAAACTTTTACTTCTTCTTCGATTTCTGTTGCAGTCTTATCACTGCAGTTCAATTGTGAATGCCCTCCAAGATAAGGATCAGTTATTTTTTCCAAACTCATAAGACCAAACTTTTCAGACATACCATATTGGGCAATCATAGAACGCGCGATGTTCGTGGCTTTTTCCATATCATTGGATGCACCTGTCGTAATGGAATGAAATACAATCTCCTCTGATGCACGTCCTGCCAGTAAAGTAACAAGTTCTGCATTTAACTCATCTTTGGACATAAGATATTTTTCTTTTTCCGGTGCCTGAATAACATAACCAAGGCTTCCCATTGTTCTTGGAACAATCGTAATCTTTTGTACCGGTTCTGCATGTTTTTGAATCGCTGCAACCAATGCGTGGCCTACCTCATGAAAAGCTACAATTTTCTTTTCTTCTTTGCTGAGTATTCTGTCTTTCTTTTCTTTGCCGGCAATTACAACTTCCACTGCTTCCATTAAATCGTCCTGAGAAATTGCCTTTCTTCCGCATTTTACAGCATTTATGGCAGCTTCATTTACCATATTCGCTAAATCTGAGCCTACTGCACCACTGGTCATGTTGGCAATCGCATCTAAATCTACTGTCTCATCCAATTTGACATCTTTGGAATGAACCTTCAAAGTCTCTAATCTGCCTTTAAAATCCGGTGTATCTACAATGACTCTCCTGTCAAATCGTCCCGGCCTGAGCAATGCCGGATCCAACACTTCCGGTCTGTTCGTTGCCGCCAATATCATTATTCCCTTTGAAGAATCGAAACCATCCATCTCTGCCAATAAAGCATTTAAAGTCTGCTCTCTCTCATCGTTGCCGCCACCATATCTGGAATCACGGCTTTTACCAATAGAATCTATCTCATCTATAAATACAATACAAGGTGCATTTTCTTCTGCCTGCTTAAATAAATCTCTTACCCTTGAAGCTCCAACACCGACAAACATTTCTACAAAATCGGAACCGGATAATGAGAAAAATGGCACTTTCGCCTCTCCTGCCACAGCTTTTGCCAATAACGTTTTACCCGTTCCCGGAGGTCCTACTAACAATGCTCCCTTTGGAAGTTTCGCACCTATTGCTGTATATTTTCCAGGATTGTGAAGAAAATCTACCATCTCCACAACCGATTCCTTTGCCTCTTCCTGACCAGCTACATCCTTAAAAGTTACTCCTGTCTCTTTCTGAATATATACCTTGGCATTGGACTTTCCTACACCAAACACTCCACCGCCTTTTCCTCCGGTAGCCTTTTTCATAAGAAACATCATTAGAAACCAAAATACTACAAGCGGTAATATCCATTGCAATAAAATAAATAATATGCTGGTTGATGTACTCGCCTGCTCAGCCTTAAATTTAACACCTGAATACTTATTTTTTAAATCATTAATTAATTCCGGATCATCTAATTTCGTCGTCCAAAATGTAGTTTTTAGCAGATGTGTACCATCTTCTTTTGGCACAACATATATCTTACTGGAATCAAAAGTTACACTTTCTACCAAATTGCTGTCCAATAATTCTATAAAATAATTATATGTTATCTCCTTTTTTGTCATTGAATCAAACAGATATGAACTCATTGTCGTAAATAATAAAGCCGCAATTAATGCGATTACAATCGTAACAATGCGATTTCTCTTTTGGTTGTCCTGGTCCCCATTATTTACCGGGGGGTTATTTCTGTTGTTTTCCATTGTTTTTCCTTTCTGCCTCTTATATTTAACACTGAAATATTTCTTACTCTTAACAATATGTTAAATGTTTTTTATATTATACCTTAACAATATAACATATCATGGGCTTTTAATGTTAAAAATTGGTGAACATTTCTTTAATTTTTAATAATTTTTATTTTATTCTAGCAATCAATACTCTATGGTAGTAAACTGTTAAAGTATTTGTAATCAATAATAAATACAAATATATGATTGAAAATTTATGTTAGTACACTATTAGGAGGAAAAATGAAATGTCAGTAAAGTACGTTTTTGTAACAGGCGGCGTAGTTTCCGGTCTCGGAAAAGGTATTACCGCCGCATCACTTGGCAGACTTCTGAAAGCACGAGGCTACAAAGTTACCATGCAGAAATTTGATCCTTACATTAACATTGATCCGGGTACTATGAACCCGGTACAACACTGTGAAGTTTTTGTCACTGACGATGGTGCCGAAACCGATCTCGACCTTGGACACTATGAAAGATTTATCGATGAAAGTTTAACCAAAAATTCCAATGTAACTACCGGTAAGGTTTACTGGTCCGTCCTCGAGAAAGAAAGGCATGGAGACTTTGGTGGTGGAACCGTTCAGGTTATCCCACATATAACAAATGAAATTAAAAGCCGTTTTTACCGCAGTCTCAGTGAAGAAACTGAAATTGCAATCATTGAAGTGGGGGGGGTACGGTTGGAGATATTGAATCCCAGCCTTATATCGAGGCAATCCGCCAATTCCAGCATGATGTAGGACGTGAAAATTGTATTTTAATTCATGTTGCGCTTATGGTTTATCTGCCTGCTTCTGAGGAGATGAAAACAAAGCCGATACAAATGAGTGTTAAAGAATTACAGCGACTCGGCATCCAGCCTGATATCGTAGTCTGCCGTACAGAATATGAAATCAATGAAGGTTTAAAAGATAAAATAAGCTTGTTCTGTAATGTTCCTTCAAGCCATGTTGTACAGAATCTCACAGTAGATATGCTTTACGAAGCACCACTTGCCATGGAAAAAGAGCATTTGGCAGAAATCGCGTGTGAATGTCTGAAACTAGAATGTCCTGAACCTGATCTTGAAGATTGGAAAACAATGGTAGACTCGGCAAAGAATCCGACACAGGAAATCAGCGTAGCACTGGTAGGAAAATATATCGCACTCCATGATGCTTATATCAGTGTGGTAGAGTCTTTAAAACATGCAGGATATCCTAACCATACAACTGTTAATATTAAATGGGTTGATTCAGAAACAATTACAAATGAAAATGCAGATGAAATATTTGCAGATGTCTCCGGTATTATTGTTCCCGGAGGTTTTGGAAAGCGTGGCATTGACGGAAAACTTGCCGCAATAAAATATGCAAGAGAAAACAATATTCCATTTTTAGGACTTTGTCTTGGCATGCAGTTATCTATTGTAGAATTTGCAAGAAACGTACTGGGATACAGAGATGCACATAGTATCGAATTAAATCCTGCCACAACTCATCCGGTAATCAGTCTTATGCCGGATCAGGAAGGTGTTACGGATATTGGAGGCACCTTAAGGCTCGGATCTTATCCTTGCGTTCTCGATAAAGACAGCAAAGCCTTCCAGTTATACGAAAGTGAACTGATACATGAACGTCATCGCCATAGATATGAAGTAAACAATGATTATAGAAATGATTTGACAGCAAACGGCATGAAACTGTCCGGTATATCCCCTGATGGACGTATTGTTGAAATGATTGAAATTCCATCTCACCAGTTTTTTGTTGCCACTCAGGCACATCCAGAATTAAAGAGCCGTCCAAACAGACCACATCCTTTATTCCTTGGATTTGTGGAAGCTGCCATAAACAACAAATAAAATTCCGGTTTATGGAGGAGTGACTTTCCTGCTGAAGAAATACAGACAGAGAATATCTTCACCTCGATT
>CAOXUF010000045.1:11850-12296 GCA_948560485.1 uncultured Eubacterium sp. | reverse complement strand
ATGACAGTGAAAAGTCTAGGGGTCAGAAATGACCCCCAAAAAGAAAAACATAGAAAAATAATGATTATTGGCATGGTTTCCATTGTATTTCTAATTCTTTTATACAAGATGCAATATCAAGTGTATGCATTGTCAAATGATGTGGATGAGTCGGCAAATGCACTGAAAAAGATATATTCAGAATATGATGATCTTTTTTCACAGAATGACATTATAAAAAGTGCAATCCGGTTTATGGGAATTGGTATTTTATCCCTTTTTGTTAAACTGGCAGATGCAGCATCAGGATTGTTTGATAAATCTTTCGGACTGATGGATTTTACAAATTATGAACCAGTTAAGAAATTTTTAGAGGATTGGGATGTGGTTTGGGTAGCGCTAATCTGTGCTTCTCTTGGATGGCTTGGTGTAACGTTGGTTTTCAATTCTGATAAAAAGCCAAAGAT
>CAOXUF010000045.1:0-11840 GCA_948560485.1 uncultured Eubacterium sp. | reverse complement strand
TGCGTGGGGATTTTAGTGATAACTTCTTTAACGTGGATTATCTCACAAATGAATACACTGCTGACGAAAGACATCAGAAATGAAATATTGGGAACAACTTCGCAGGAAACGATATATGAAATGTTAGGAAACAATGTACATGATCTGCTCTACATTGATTCGATTGCCGGATTGGAAAATCTTGGTGAAACCAATGCTGATGGTGAAAAATATGCAGACGTACGAACGCCCTTAAATAAAAAATCATGGAAAGCATTAGATATTAACGAGGTAATGTTTCCGGATGATGTGAAAGATGAAAGCAGAATCATAGCGGAATATCATCAGAACGTTTTTGCGAACGAACAGGGAATATATTACAGCACCCTGACAGAAAACTATGATGGAGTTGCCTGGACAGATTTATTAAATACATATTATTACAGATACTCTATTGACTGGATTGCAGCAATATTGGAAATGCTTGCAATTGCGATTATATATCTGTTTTTTACATATAAGGTCGTAAGAACTTTTTATGAGATTGTCTTTCAGGAAGTTTTGGCAATATTGTATTCCGCGAATGTTACAAATGGACAGAAAGCATTAAAAATATTAGATGGAATAAAAGACAGTTATATCATAATTATGCTGTCGTTAGTATCGGTAAGATTGTATCTGCTTGCAACATCTTATGTCGCAGGAAAAAGTTGGGACGGTTTTTCGAAAGGAATTATTTTGTTTTTTATCGCATTGGCAGTAATTGACGGTCCAAATATCGTACAGAAAGTTACAGGCATGGATGCCGGAATGTCTGACGGTATGCAGAAGATTATGAGTGTGATGTATGGAACAAATGCAGCAATGGGACTTGGAAGAATGGCTTACGGTGTAGGAAAAGGTGTAGGAAGCAAAGCGGCCGGACTTGGAAAAAAATTAATGAATGGTGGTGAATCTACTTCTAAAGATGCTGCAAAAGAAGCATTTGAAAAGGGAGCAGATGCGGCAGGTTCCGGAAATGAAGACAATCAGAATCAAAATAATACGGGACAGGATGCAGGAGCGCAGTTTAATTCTGTAAATGAAGACAATGATATTAACAAGGAAGAGACCGGTGGAAACATGGGTCAGGAAGAAAATGGAAATGCAAGTAATTCTCTGAATGACAATGTAAATGCAGATGGCAGAAGTGGAGAGATGAACGATGAAACAGTTGCAGCATCAAATCAGGATGCACAAAAAGCAGCTACATTAAACGGAATGGATCCGTTAGGAAGTGGTCAGAGCGATTACGCCGGAAGCACTGCAAAAATGGATCAGGAACTGGATGCCAAAGATGCAGATAAAAGTTTTGGACAGGAAAAACGAGGAGTTTTGAATACAAATTCCGGATTTGAGAAGTATATGGAAAGTTCAAAAGGAACATCTTCAAAAGCAAATCAAAACCATGGAACAAATTACAAAACTTCACCGACAGCCTCAGGAGTCAGAGGCAGTTCAGGACAGTCAAAATCTGTAAACAGCATTAAAAAGGAAGTATTAAAATCAACAGAGCAAAAAGGAAGTGATGAATAATGAATTTTCAATTTATGGCACTTGATGAGACCAAAAGTGAAACAAAAGTACATAAAAATATCTATTTGTTTGATTTCTTTTTTATATTGATTTATTTTACCGTTTCCGCAATTTTAGGCAACGGAGTATCAGGAGCGTTGAGGATTCCATATTACATATATTCTGTAATATGTGCTTTCTGGCTTACTTCAAAAAGTCAAACAAATGAGAGACGGAGGAATTATGAAGCAATGATACTGTTTCTAAGAAAAGATAGGACTGTTTACAGAGCAGAAAAAAATATATCCATGATTCCAGAAAGTGAGGCAGAGCATGAGTAGCGACAAGAATAAAAAGGAAAAGAAGCCATATATTCCACCAACGACAAAGAAAGTTATGGAACAGGCTTTCTATGATGATAAGTTGAAATGCTTTGTTATGACAGATAATACATACATGGATTTGATTCAGATTAATACAAAAGATTTAGTCAGCTCTTCAGATGATGAAGTGGAGTATGACATTATGAAGTTTGCAAAACTTTATAAGATGTATGCACCGGATTTAAAGATTGTTGTAATGAATTTTCCGTGTAAGACCGGAAAACAACAGGAGTATTTTATTCACAAATTAAAGAACACGTCAAATCAGATTTATAGAAAATTTCTACAGAGAAAGTTGGACGAGTTGGTATGGCTCGAAAAAAACAACATGATACGAGAATACTATTACATGATTTTTGGTAAAAAAGAATCAGAAATTAAAAGTAATAGGGACTTGATTTTTAATACAATAGGCAGAGGGAAAAATGGTCTGTCGCAGGAAATTAGCAAAGAGAAAAAAATACAGATTTGCGTAAGACTTAATAATAAATGCTTTTTGGTAAATTAGGAGAAACAGATGACAGAAACGACGTTAAGAAAAAAATATATGAAACAGCGAGCCGTTGAAAAAAAAAGAAAACCGGAACAGGATCCATATCTTTTGGAAAAAATACAGCCATCCGGTGGAATCACATTTAAAGATGTAAAATACATTTCTACAGGTTCCGGATATGAAGGATGTATTCATGTATACCAGTTTCCGGAAGACATCGATACTTTCTGGCTTGCAAAAGTCTGTAACATCAATGGTACGGTTGCTCTTGTGGATATTTCAACGGACAACATGTCTGAAGTAAAGAAAAATCTGAATAAGTCCATGAAGGAACAGGCAGGAAGAAAGAGAGAGGCGAAAGATTTTGCAGAACTTTATGATGCTGATAAAAGGCTTGGTGAAATGAAGCGCATGTTCGACGAAATCAGTAGCTATAACGAAATCGTAAAACTTATACATATTAGGATATTCGTGGCCGATCGCAGTTTTGCAGCACTCGAAAAGCGGATTAAGAATATCATGGACAAATTGGAGACCGATTCAGCTTTTCTTACAACAATTTATCTGAATGAAGCAAAAAACGAATGGCAGAGTATGTACCGTCCATACAAAAAACAAAAGAAAGAAGTGTTTTTTCCGTATGGTCAGTCAATGACAGCAACAGGACTGGCACATGGGAATCCGTTTCATTTTTCTATGTTGTATGATCCAACAGGTTCCTTTCTTGGGAAAACACCATGTGGTGGAAACGTATTGTTTGACTTATTTACGAAAACATCTACAAGGCTGTATTACAATTTTCTTGCCACAGGTGAAATGGGAAGTGGTAAATCTACACTACTTAAAAAGCAGTTTTTAGAAAATGCAATTAAGGGTAACTATGTAAGAACATTTGATGTTTCCGGAGAGTTTTCTAAGCTTACAAAAATACTCGGTGGAAAGGTTATTAAGCTGGATGGGAATAATGGTATTTTGAATCCTTTGGAAATTTTGCGTGCCGGCGATGCGGAATTGGAAAAGGAAGAAGCATCGGAAGGTAATAGTGAGAAACTTTCTTTTTTGAGACATATTTCAAAAGTCAGCACTTTTTACAGATTTCTGGTTGGTGGAAACGTAGACGCAGAGGAAGTCGCGGAATTTGAGGAACTTTTAAGGGAGTTTTATAAAGATTTTGGTTTTGACATTGATAAGGTAAGTGATGAAAGACCGGTAACCGGACTTCCGGCTACGAGTTATCCCAGATTTTCGGAGCTTCTTGAGTATATAACAAAAAATATTAAGGAAATACAGAATGGAACTTATAACAGACTGGAAGAAAAAGTTGTAGTGAGAACCCTGCTTTTGAGAGATAAAATCAGAAAAATTGTAAGAAATATTGTAAAAACATATGGCTACCTTTTTGATGGTTATACGACTATAGATAACATACTGGATGAGCAGATTGTTACTTTTGATATTTCAACACTAAAGGAATTAAAGGAAGAAGTTTTTGATGCAATGATTATAAATATAATTTCTTTGTGCTGTGACAAATGGAAAATTAATGTTAAAAAGACTGAATGAAGGAAGTATTAAGTTATGGGATGTTATCAGATTTTTAATTTTGATTGATGAAAGTAATACCTGGTTAAATGCAAAGAAAGTACAAGCCTTAGATTTAATCTCGGTATATTTAAGGCAGGCAAGAAAATACTTTGGTGGAATTGGACTGGCATCCCAGAGAGTGGCAGATTATGTTCCGGAAGGATCCGATGCATCAGAGATTAACAAACTAAAGAGCATCTTTGAATTAACACAGTATAAATTTATGTTCCGACAGGATTCCAGCACAAAAGAGTTGCTTAAAAAAATATTTAATGGTGTGCTTACAATCACACAGATTAATAACATTCCAAAGTTGGAAGTCGGTCAATGTATTTTAAGTATATCGGGAGACCAGAATATTGAGTTTAAAGTACATCTGACAAAAGAGGAAGAAAAGATATTCCAGGGAGGATTATAAGTGAAGCAAAAGATAATCAGCTTTTTCCTATCCCCTTTAATATTTCTTGTGATTATCTCGACTCTTATTGCAGGTTTAATAGGAAGTATCGTTGCTGTGTTATCAGGTGGTGAGGAAGAAGAAAATAAACAGGGAACAACTGTCTATGAACAGTCACCTCTATCACCGGCAGTAGAGGCTTTGCGTGATGATATCCTAAAGGAATTAAAAAAATATGGAAAAGAGGAATATATCAATTTGTTTCTTGCCGTGATTATGCAGGAATCATCAGGAGATGGAGAAGATGTATTTCAGTGTTCTGAGAGCCTTGGAAGAGCACCAAACTCTATTAAGAGAACTGAGAGTATCACACATGGTGTTAAAGTTTTGTGCGGATATCTTAATCATGACAAAGTAAAGGTATCTTCTCCGCAGGATATCGACCACATCAAAATAGCCCTGCAGGCATATAACTATGGCGGCGGCTATATTACATATATTAACGACACAAGTGGATTGGGAAGAGGAACAACAAAAGAACAGGTTGCAAACTTAGGAAAATGGACACAGGAGAATGCCCTAGCTTATCAGAAAAAGATGAGTGCAAGTGGAAATTACGGTTATCCGGTGGCGAGAACTGGAAGTGCAGCGCAGATATTGGGACCATATGCGTATGGTGACGCTTATTATACAAAGCATGTATTGAGGTATTATCCTTTGGAAAACAATTCTTTAGGAAATCTGGTAAAAGCCGGGGAAGCTGCTAAAATTCCTTATACAGAGAAACAAAAGTTTTTATTTCCAAATGGAGCGATACCATTAACCTCGGATGCAATGAGAATACACTTAAAAATAATAACTGTTCCGATTTATGACGGAAAGCAGAAAACAACAATGAATCTTACAGTTCATATTAAACTCGCAGAAGAATTTAAAGCTGTTTTTGAAGATATGGTAAAGGAAAAATTTCCAATTAAGGCATCAGAAACTTGTGCATATGTTTGGAAAAACATTATCGGAACAGGGATAGTATCCCAACATTCATATGGTGCAGCCATTGATATTAACTGGAACGATAATCCATGTTTTTATAACATAAATGTTGATGTATCAAAAGGATATCAAGGATACCAGCCGGAAAAAAACAAACACAGCATTACACAGAAGATTATAAAAATCTGGGAAGCACACGGATTTTACTGGGGCGGTTATTGGTCAGGAAAAAAAGATACAATGCATTTTTCCTATACAGAAAAACCGGGCTGATGAAAGGAGAAGAGCATGGCCAAAAAAACAAAGTTGGGAATATTTTTAATTGCTGGTGCGGTTCTTTTTGCCGTTTTTAATATTAGCCGAACAATAAATCAAACAGAAGAAGAGACTACAACGATAGAAGTTACAAAGCAGGAAGGTGTTCAAGTAGAAAAAACGGAAGCACAGACACAGGCATTAACAGAGATGCCAACAGAAAAAGAAACTGTAACAATGAATATTTACAGTGATGAACATTCTGAAATGAAAGCGTTTGATGTGCGTTTTCCAGAGGAAGAAATATTAAGTTTTGTAAATAACGATAAAGAAGGACTGAATACAAAAGTACAGGAATTTGTTAATGGATATGGCTATCAGGATGCAAAGTACGCAGCTTACGGTGGCGATGTATCAATTAATTCCTATGATGAAACGGTAACACTTACATATTACTTAAAATATAAGCGAAAAGATACAGTCTATTTTTATCTGATATATAACAAAAAAACAAAACAATGGTCGGCAAGGTTAGCCTAGAAAGAGAGGAAAAATATCATGAAAGCAAAAAACAGAAGAGCATATTTATGTTGTGATGCAAGTAAGAGAGCTGTTTATCAGGAAAAATGGGAGCAGAGGATGGGTGATCATATAACGCTGGTAAATCATATAGAAGATGCTTCGGTTGTATATATCATTGATGAAAGTGGGATTGAGCAAAAGGAAAAAGAGAATGTAATTAAAATATCAGATAACCTGGGGTTAACAGTACATTATTTAAATCAGGATTTAATTAACGAAACTGCTGTTGAAAATATGCTTGATGGAAAATACAGACCGATAAGAAAAGAAAAATCAAAATCAGAGGAAATGGAAAAGTAATGAATACAATAAATTTCAAAAAAAACAAAGAAAGTATAAGATTTTTCATAATTATTTTCTTTTTTGTGGGAGGATATGCATTCTTTTTTTCCTCGATGTACTGGATGCCGGCCAGCGTAGATGCCTCATATCTTACAAAAGTGGGAATAGAAAATACTTGGAATAACAGACATATAACAATTACCCGGTGGGATTATTCTGAAGAACAGGGTGTGATGGAAGTTGAACTTTCGGTAGAAAACAAATCTTATGATGGAAAAAATACATATGATTTCAGTGCAGTTGATTTGCGAGGAAGAAAACTTACGATAGATACACAGGTTACTGATACAGACTGGATTGTGCTGCAGATTAAAGATATACCAAATAAATGGAGTGATATTTCACTTCGCATGGAAGTGGCAGGGGAAGATAAAGAACGATTAAAACTTTATACAAATATCAATGACGTAAATAAAGTGAAAAGGATTAAAAGTCTTAATCGTATCGGATATCTGCAGAAACGGTTTGAAAGTGAAATTTGTAATTATAAGAAAGGAGTGGAGCATAAACAAGGTGAAATAAAAATTTTAAATCAGGAAATTACAGAAGTAAAAAAAGAGATTGAAAGATTGACTGAAGCAAAATTGTATCAGACAGAAAAACAGAAACAGGAAAGTGATACATTAATAGCGGATGCACAGAGTACAATTTTTGCAAAAGAGAAGAACATTAATACGCTGAATGGAGAAATTGAGGAAATTAATCGAAGAATTGAAATGAAAGAAAAGCAAAAAAAAGATTTAATGAACTAGAAAAGAAAGGACTAGATGTAAAATGAAAAGAATTAAAACTATGCTGGAAAAAAATATTAACAGAGTAATATCAATGTTAATGATATTGATACTTACAATGGGACTAATCGGTACAAATTATAGAGACGTCAATGCGGCAACGATACACACTATAAATAATTCATTGTTGGATACGGTTAAATCTGTATCAAATGTTAAATTAAATTCAAGCACTCTTGCTGATTATGAATGGAAAAAAGGGATTGATGGTAAGAAAGAAGGAGACAGGTTTTATTTACCGATTAAATCAATGCAAACGTCGTTTTCTTATGATTCACCATTAAAACTTTATTTTGAAAATGTAATGACTATTAACGGAAGAAATATTAATGCACAAATGTCTATTGACAGAGTTGATGTTAGTATTCCTTATGGCATTGGTGGTGAAGAAGATGGAACAATGATATTTTTTGGCGTAGGTGCTACAGGAATATGGGTCGGTTCAGGGAATGCAAATGAACCAGGTAAGTATCGAGGACTAAAAAATACAAAGATTACTACAGAATTTACATATGCAGATACGGGAAAAGATATTGATGTTCCGCTATATCAGATATTGACAGATATTGACGTAGCAGATCAGGGAGCCAACTATAAAGAGGCATGGCAAGGTAACAGTGGATATACAGGAGACATTTTTGTCTTTGAAAATTGCGAAATTGATATTGACAGAAACAATATGAAACTGACTGCAACGAATGGAACGGATGGGGATGATCAATGGTTAAAATCCGGAGCAATAGTTCCGATTAGTGGTTCAAGAACAACGCAAACTTACTCTGCAGCGTTAGCAGCTACAGGATTAACATTTTATTGTCCATATGATGAAAATAATCTGACGACTCCAACAAAAGAGGTAGATAGTTCATCCCCATATATTGATGGAGATACTATAAGTTGGAAAATAAATCAAAAAATACATATCTGGCAGGCTGATTTGTTTACCGTATACAAGAATTTTGCAATTGAAGACGTACTTCCAGATGATGTGAAATATTTAGATGCTAAATTATTGCATAATGGCAGTGACGTGACAGAGCGTTTCGGTCAAGTATCTTATGATGAAACAACAAAAAAAGTAACATATACTTTTAACTCTAATGCCTTAAATAATATATCGTTTTACGATGGAAGCACATACACCTTAGAAATAAATACGAGAGCCATAAATAATACGTCTGACATCTTAATAGATACGAATAGTGCAACAACAAATATAAGTAAGGTTATTCAGAAATCTAATGAAGTAAATGCAACGATTAATCCACATTTTAGGATTAATACAGAAATTGTAAATGGAAAAATTACTGATTCAATACCAAGAGTTGAGTTGGGAGAAAATAAAGTGATTAATTGGCAGCCAAATGATGGTTACTATATTGCAAAAGTTACAGTAGATGAAGAAAACTATCCATTAGTAAATTCACAGAGCTTTAGTAATATTTCAGCAAATCACAGTGTGTCAGTCGCATGTAATCCTTATCACAAAATCACAACGGAAATAGACCATGGTGTGATTACAGAAGATGATCTGCAGATAAAAGATAATGAAAATAGAACTGTTAGTTTTATTCCAGAGAGCGGATATTATGTGTCAAAAGTTACCATAGATAATGAAGTAAAATATGAAAGTAATAAAATATCAGGATATCCGGCAGAAGAAGTTTTTAACAATATTACAAAAGACCATGATGTGAAAGTAGAAACAAAAAAGATTCCTGCACTGGCAATTACCAAAATAAGTGATAAGAAAAAATATAACATTGATGAAGAAATCACATATACGATAACCGTAAAGCAAACAATCGAGGGAGCAAAAGCCACAAATGTGATTATTTCTGACAAGGATAAGACAGAAGGACTGGCATTAAATCTTGATTCTATTACCTGTACAAGAGAAGATGCAACAGTTTCCAAAGGAAATAATACGTTTACGGTACATCTTGATTCTTTAGAATATGGAGAAGAAGTCGTAATTACGGTAAAAGGAAAAGTAACAAAGGATGAATTAAATACCAGTGATGTTAAGAATACTGCATCAGTAGGCAGCGATCAGACGGAAGAAACAACAGATGAAAATGAGATAGAAATTAATTATAGCATTATAACAAATGTTATTAATGGGACGATTGATGATGATATATATGGAATAAGAAACGGCGAAAATAAGAAAATTTCATATCAGCCAAAAGACGGTTATTACTTGGCGGAAATTAAAGTAGATGGAAAGAATATTGATCCTAATAAATATGAGAATGATTATACATTTACGAACATCAAAGACAATCACTTAATTGAAGTTGTGTATGCAAACTTTTTCAAGGTTACTACAGAAATAGATCATGGAACAATTACAGAAGACAAGTTTGATATTAAATCAGGAGAGGATCATACAGTAGTTTGGAAACCTGCAGAAGGATATTATGTATCAAAAGTTACAGTAGATGATGTTGAAATTTATACCGGAAATGTTACATCAGGATATCCGATAGATGTATCATTTACAGATATTTCAGAAAATCATGACGTAAAAGTTGAGACTAAGTTAATTCCAAACCTTGTGATTGATAAGGAAACAGATAAAACAGAATACAAGGCTGGAGATATTATTACGTTCACAATTAAAGCACAGCAGACGGTTGAAGGAGCAGAAGCTACAAATGTGGTAATTGCAGATACAGATGTGACAGAAGGACTTGTTATTAATTTAGATTCAATCAACTGCAATTTGGATACAGCTACAATTGACTTAAAAAATAATGGATTTGTTGTGAATATTCCATTTGTAACAACAGAGAAAATAGAGATAACATTTACTGCATCCGTGGATACAACTGTATTAAAACAGGCCGATATCGTAAATGTGGCCACGATTAAGAGTGAACAGACAGAAGAAATATCAGATGATGCAAGAGCTGGTATTTATTACACAATTACGACATCTGTAGAGAATGGAACAATAGATAAATCTATTCAAAAAATTCCATTTGGAGAAAGTAGGACAATAACATATAAGGCGGATGAAGGGTACAGAATTGCAAGTATTACAGTAGATGGTATTGGAATAGAAGTAACAGATGAAAATAAATTTGAATTTATGTTTGATAAAATTTCTGCGAATCATGATATTAAAGTTGTTTACGAAAAAGTACCAGAAGAAACATCAGAAAATGTCACAGAAGAAACAACCAAAAATGAAGAAACAACAACTTCAAAAGAAGTAAAAGGTAATTCGTCTATGACTTCTCCAAAAACTGGGAATTTCAGAAGTTTTATGACAATATTCATTTTGTTAGGAGCTGCAGTTGTGATTGGTATCCTTTCAGGATGGAAATATAAGGAGTGCAAATAAGAGGAAAACTGTATGAACAAGTCAGAAAAATTCAAACTAATACGGGAAAGTATAAGTATTGTTGATTATGCAAGAAGTATAGGATTTACACCAGTAAAAAAAGGAAGATACTATAGTTTAAAAGAACATGATTCGGTTATGATTGATGTTGATAAAAATGTATACTGGCAAAACTCTGTTCCAGGATCTTGTAGTTGCATCGGTGAGCAGGGTTCAGTAATTGATTTTGCAATGCGTTTTAATCATATGACTTGTTATGAAGCCGTAAAAGAGTTTGAACAGACTATTTCAATTTCAGGAGAATATAGAGTAGGAAAAACAAAAGTTCATAAGCAACAATCTCCGGGAGAATTAATTCTTCCGGAGAAAGATGTAAATATGCGAAAGGTATTTGCATACTTAATGAAAACACGATGTATTGCACAGTCTGTTGTACAAGAGATGGTAGACCGTGAGAGACTGTACCAGGATAAAAATGGTAACTGCGTTTTTGTAGGATATGACATTGAGGATAAAAACAAAATAATTTTTGCAACAAAGAGGGGAACAAATACAGAAAAGCCTTTCTATGGTGATGCAAAAGGATGTAATTATAACAAATGTCTTTACATAGATAACGATAGTGATATTTTATGTATTACCGAAGCGGCAATAGATGCTATGAGTATAATGACCATGACAGTTAATAGTGATACAAAATTTGACTATTTGATACTCGCAGGGGTTGGAAAATGGAAATGTATTGATACATATTTGAAATCTGGAAAGTTTAAAAAGGTAATCATAGCGGTTGATAATGATATTACAGAGGATAATCAGGGAGGAATTCCATGTGCAAGATATATATGTTCGTATATTAAAGAAAATTATCCTGATATAACACGTAGATGGAAATTGTCACCATTAAAGTATGGTAAAGACTGGAATAAGGTCTTACAGACAATATTCAATTTAAAAAAAGAGATGAGGTTAAACTTATTTTTAGTTTTGCAAAAACAATTATTAGAATAGGTATAGCCGGGTATTTAGAAAAATGAAAATAATTAGCCGTTAGCCCCGGCAGAGCTATAAAGTTTCCCCCATAATACATACTTTTATAAAACAGCTCTGCCGGAATATAAATAGATTTAATTTA
>CAOXUF010000044.1 GCA_948560485.1 uncultured Eubacterium sp. | reverse complement strand
CTACACGACGCTCTTCCGATCTATTCGCTGTTGCCTCTGCCTGTGTATCCGGTTTTACGTTAAAACCTAAAATAATTGCATTGGATGTAGATGCAAGAATAACATCAGATTCATTGATTGCACCAACACCACCATGAATTACTTTTACTTCTACTTCCTCATTAGAAAGTTTTAACAGACTCTGTTTTACAGCCTCTACAGAACCTTGAACGTCAGCCTTAATAATTACATTTAATTCTTTCAGTTCTCCTGCTTCAATTTGTGAGTTTAAATCGTCAAGAGAAATTCTAAACTTGTTAGATTCCATCAGTTTTGCTTTGCTGTCTTCAACGAATGTGTTTGCAAAGTCTTTTGCTTCATTCGCTGTCTCTGTAGAAACAAAAACCTCTCCTGCGTTTGGAACACCACTGAGACCTAAGATTTCTACCGGAGTAGACGGTCCTGCTGTCTTGATTCTGTTTCCTTTATCATCTGTCATCGCCCTTACTTTACCATGGTTTGCACCAGCAGCAATATGAGCACCAACATTTAATGTTCCCTTCTGTACTAATACTGTAGCAACAGGTCCTTTCCCCTTATCAAGTTTTGCCTCGATAACAATACCTCTCGCCTGACGGTCTGCATTTGCTTTCAATTCTAATACATCTGCCTGTAATAATACCATTTCAAGAAGGTCATCAATACCTTCTCTTGTGTGGGCTGAAACCGGAACCATTTCTACATTTCCACCCCAGTCAGCTGCTAACAGTTCATGTTCAGCAAGTCCCTGCTTAACTCTTTCAATATTTGCACCCGGCTTATCAATCTTGTTAATCGCTACAATAATTTCAATTCCAGCTGCCTTTGCATGATTAATTGCTTCTACAGTCTGTGGCATAACACCATCATCTGCGGCAACTACTAAGATAGCAATATCTGTTGACTGTGCACCACGCATACGCATAGATGTAAATGCCTCATGTCCCGGTGTATCAAGGAATGTAATCGTCTGGTCATTAATCTTTACAACAGATGCACCGATATGCTGTGTAATACCACCAGCCTCGCCTGAGATAACATTTGTCTCTCTGATAGCATCTAAAAGTGAAGTTTTACCATGGTCAACGTGTCCCATAACACAAACAACAGGAGGACGTTTCTCCATCAATGATTCATCTTCTGCCTCTTCTTTCAGAAGTTCCTCAATCATGTCTACTTTTTCTTCTTTTTCGCACATGATTTCATATCCTAATGCGATTTCCACAGCACTGTCAAAGTCTACTTCTGTATTCACAGTAACCATCTTTCCTTCTAAGAACAACTTCTTAATCAGGGTTGAAGGTGTCATCTTCATTCTCTCTGCAAGTTCACCAATAGTAATAAAATCAGGAACCTGAATTACCTTAATCTCTTCCTTCTTCTCTTCTTTCTTCTTCGGTTTCTCCATTATTGGCTTAGCAAAATCATTCTTCTTGCCATTCTTTCCTCTTCTGCCGCCATCTTCGTAATTCTTTTTATTACGCTCCTGTTTGTCCTGACGTATTTTATTTTCCCTCGTTTTTCTGTTTTTATCCTGAATTGGCTCTGCAGGTGTTTCATTTCTGTCATTCTTTCTGAAATCACGTCTGTCATTTCCATTTCTAAAATTATTTCTGTCGTTGTTTCTATCATTTCCATTTCTGAAATTGTTTCTATCGTTGTTTCTGCCATTTCCATTTCTAGAATTATTTCTGTCGTTATTTCTGTCATTTCCATTTCTAGAATTATTTCTGTCATTACGTCCATTGCTATGGTCTCTGTTAAAGTTACGGTTATCCTTATTATTTCTATTATCCCTGCCGTTATTTCTGTCATTATTTGGACGTCTGTTATCCTGTTGTCTGTTACCTTGCTGTCTGTTGTCCGGTGTTCTATTTCCCTGTGGTCTGTTACTCTGCTGTCTGTTGTCCGGTCTGACATTGTCAGCCTTTTTTACTTCCTTCTCCACACTTTTTACTTCCGACTGTTTTTCAGGTGTTTTTTCTTTTACAATCTCCTCTGTTTTTACAGAAGTTTCAGCCTGAACCGGCTTTTCTTCCTTAACAGTCTCTTCCTGTGGTGCAATCTTAGGTGCCTCCTGAACTGACTCATTCACAGTAATTTTTACCCCTTCCACAACCGGCTCTGCTTTTACTTCCTGTGCAGCAACAAGTGGTTTTACTTCCTTCGTCTCTACACTTGACTTTTCTTCTGATGAATGCCGTGAACGGCGGCGGTGTTCTCCATCACTGCTATGTCTGCGTCGTCTTCTTTCACCATCACCATGTCTTCTCTCACCGGTTCTGACAACACCTTTACTTGTAATTAATTTTCTCGGTTTTGCCTTTTCTTCCTTCTTCTCTTCTTTTACTTCTTCTGTTTTATTTTTAGAAAATTTCTGTTTTACATAAGTAATCTGTTCTTCATCAATAGAACTTTGTGCTTTTACTTCCATTCCCTTTTCTTCCAGTGCGGTTACAATATCTGCACTTTTTATTTCTAATTCTTTGGCTAATTCATGTACTCTCATCTTTGACATTTACTACCTCCGTCTAATGATTATCTTCTAACAAATTTATGATTGTTCTACTAAAACCTTCATCCACAATCGCAATTGAAGCACGTTCTCCATTTCCCGTGGAATTTCCCAACTCTTCTTTACTTCCATATACAAATACCGGAATCTGATAATGTTTACATTTATTTAAAAACAGCTTTTTCGTATTGTCTGACGCCTCATGGGATACCAGTACTAAAAATGCTTTACCTGTTCTGACTGCCTTTTCTACTGAAAACTCCCCTGCGACAGTTTTTCCTGCCCTGGTAGCCAGCCCAACCATAGAAAATATTTTATTCATTGATATCTCCTAACTGCTTTTTCAACGCTTCTATTACTTCTTCACTGACATTCGAAATTTTCAGAGTCTTTTCTAACCCTTTATTTTTTATTGCTTTCTCTAAACAATCTGCATCTGCACAAATATATGCACCTCTGCCGTTTTGTTTTCCTGTTAAATCAACAAAAATCTGATTTTCTTTATTCCTTACTACACGAATTAGTTCTTTTTTGTCTTTTGACTGTCTGCAACCAATACATGTTCTCATCGGAACTTTTCTAACCTGCCCCATATGCTGTCTCCTATGCTTCTTCTGATTCCTCTACTTCTGCATCATATTCATCATCATAATATTCTTCATCATAGTATTCATCGTCATAGTACTCACCATCATAATACTCATCATCATAGTAGTCTTCTTCGTTAAATACATATTGAATACCTTCTGCTTTTGCCTGTGACTCGCTCTTAATGTCAATTTTAAATCCTGTAAGTTTTGCTGCAAGTCTCGCATTCTGTCCTTCCTTACCAATAGCAAGTGATAATTGTAAATCCGGAACAACCACCAACGCTTCCTTATTGTCTGGATCTGCAAGTACAGCTACTACCTTAGATGGACTGAGAGCATTTTCAATTAAAATTGCCGGATTTTCACTCCAATTAATAATATCCATCTTCTCATCCTGAAGTTCATCGACAACTGCATTTACTCTGGCTCCATTCATACCAACACATGCTCCCACTGCATCTACATCTTCATTGTTAGACCATACTGCAATCTTTGTTCTTGAGCCGGCTTCTCTTGCAATACTCTTAATTTCAACAGTTCCATCCTTGATTTCTGTTACTTCCTGTTCAAAAAGTCTCTTTACAAGATTTGGATGTGTTCTTGATACTGTGATTCTTGGTCCTCTTCCATTGTCTTTCACTTCTGTGACATATAATTTAATTCTGTCATTCGGTCTGAAGAACTCTCCTCTGGACTGTTCTTTTTCCATGAGAACTGTATCTACCTTACCTAAATTAATGCTGATGTTCTTTCCATTAATTCTCTGAACAACACCTGTGATAATATCATCCTGCTTTTCATAATACTGTTCATAGAGACTCTTTCTCTCTTCTTCTCTGATTTTCTGTAAGATACCATTCTTGGCACTCTGCGTTGCAATACGTCCAAAATCTTTTGACTGAATCTCTATGTTTACAGTATCTCCGATATCATAAGATGCTTTGATATTTCTTGCATCTTCTAATGAAATCTGGGAAACTGTATCTTCAACTTCCTCTACGACTGTCTTTTGGGAATAGATATGGAATTCTCCTGTTTCTCTATCCATTGTTACTGACACGTTGTCTGCTTTGTTAAAGTTATTTTTATAAGCTACAACCAAATTACTTTCGATTGCTTCAAATAAAGACTCCTTACTAATTCCTTTTTCCTTTTCCAACACCTCTAATGCTGCAATTAATTCCTTGTTCATTTTTCCAATATCCTCCTAAAAATCAATCGTTAATTTGACGAGCGAAACATTTACTCTGTCTAAATTTATTTCACTACCATCTTCATCTTCGATAGTAATAGTATCTTTATCATAAGACTTTAACAGTCCTATACACTGCTTATTTCCGTTAAGGCTTCTATACAAATGTACCTCGATTTCTTCTCCGATACTTCTGTCAAAATCTCTATCCTTCTTTAAAGGACGCCCAAGTCCCGGGGAGCTTACTTCTAATATGTAAGCATCACTAATGAAATCTTTCTCATCCAGCAAATCACTCAAACGTCTGCTGACACTTTCTAAATCATTAATTGTAATGCCTCCCGGCTTGTCAACAAAAGCTCTTAAATACCAGCTGCTGCCCTCTTTGACATATTCCACATCTACCATCTCATATCCCTTTTCTTCTAAAATAGGAATCAGTAGTGCTTCTGTTTTTGATTCGTACTCTTCTCTTCTAGACACCTTAACCTCTACCTTTCTGCCTGATAAAGATGTTCTATTCTTTTAATGAACCTTATCCGGCTGACATAACAAAGAGCGAACCTTTGCGGTTCGCTCCTTCCACTTTAGTCAATATTTACCATATAACTATACTACCATATAATTAAGATGTCAACATTAATTTATTTTTTCTGCCTTTATGTTTTTAGAAATCAGATTCTATCTGATATATAAGTACAGTTCCGTTCTGGGATTTCTGTTTCTACCATTAACTTATACTACTTTAATTTTATAGTTCTTTCTCGTTGTATGTAATTTCTTTTCAAACGTACGCATCATAACAGTAATAGTCGTTGTTCCTTTTCTTAGTGCTTTTATTTTTCCTCCTTGTGTAACCTTTGCCACTTTGTTATTTGAAGATGTAAATTTCAAAATATCATTTTTAATAAATCCAGCCTTCTTTTTCTTAAAAATGAATACTTTGGTCTTTATCTTATGTATATCTCCTTTTTTTAATTTAACTTTCTTTTTTGTCGCTGTAATCTTCGTCACATTTGCTGCCCGGTATTTCTTTGTGCCTGACTTTGATTTTGCAATTACGTATGCTTTATAACAATATTGAGACTTATTCCATGGATTAACAGTTTTTCTTAAATACGATGGTTTCATTATCTTTGTTTTAGTTGGAAAAACATCATAGTCGATATAATCAACACTCTTCGGTATTTTCACTTTCTTTATTTTTGTTTTCCCAAAAGCACAAGAGTATATTGAACGCAAATTGTTCGATAATTTTACACTTTGTAATGATGCACAACCATAGAATGCATCACGTTCAATAAAATCAACTTTGCTTCCTATTACTACTGTTTTCAAATTCCTGCATTTTCTAAACGAGCCTTCCGGAATGTATGAAATATTACCAGTTATTTTTACATTTTCAATATTAGTGTTCGTACAATCCGGTACGACACTGGTAAATGTCACATCTTTTAAATATTTATTTTTTATTAACACTTGCTGCAAACCATATGATTCTGTTACCGTTTTTGGAGCAATATACTCCCTTTCCTGCTTTGCACTTGGATAACAAAGCAATGATGTAACTTTCTTATTATATAGTATTCCATCAATTACTGTATACCGTGTACTGTTATCTTGCACAAAAATCTTTTCTAATGTTTCACACCATGTTAATCCCTCGGGTTTCAACATAGTGTCCATAATCTTTACAGATGTTATATCAGAAGTACAGGTAAATTTCTCTGCAAGTTCAGTTACTGCTATCCCGTCTATTTGTTTTGGGATTGTAATTTGTCTCTCTGTTCCTACATAATCTTCGATAAGAACATGTTTATTATTTGCAACCGTATCATTATGTACCTGATAGATAAATCCGTTCCAATTTAATTCTTTCTCATCAGCTCCTACATTTATTACTCCAACTGTTGTTACTATTAATGTAAAAACTAAAAAATATGATAATAATTTTCTCATACGCTTTCCCTCCTAAAATGCATTTTTTAAAATTTTGTATATTTGCCATCTCCCTGGATCGGCTTTATTCTTATAGTATATACCAAAATATATGTAATCACCCTTCAGCTGTATTCCTTCCGTTTCAGCATATGCACCAACTCCTAAATTACTATTAGTCACTATCATTAGCATATACACTTACACTAAAAATCAATACAAAACATAAAAATAAACAAACCAATTTTTTACCCATACCTTACTCCCTTCACTTTTTCTAATTTATTTTTATAGTTTCTATATCGTTTTTACTTTCCCCCACCTCCTATATAAAAAAGTCCCTAAACATCAACCATGATATAACGTCAGATTCTACCTGATACATTAATCTGATTATGCTTAGGGATTTTAGTTTATTAATGTTTTTCATAATACAATCGTCCATATTCTCTTGTATTGATTGTATCACTGCTTGCTTTTTTTACAATATTTTACATTATTTATTATTTTAATCTTACCAAATTATAACTCTTCTTCTAATAAGAGATATTATACTATCATTTAACATTTTCAAACATCTCTATTTTAGAATGTTTTATCAGCTGCTCATAAAACTTCAATCCGACCACCGGGAAAAACTTTGATGTGAAATTCATAAACTTCGCATCTTTTCCCACAATGATTCTCGCCTTCTGTTTTACGACCTTCTTTATAATCTTTTTCGCCGCCTTGTCTACTTTAGACGATGCCATTTTTATCAGCCTGCTTTCTGAAATAACATACTGGTTCCTGAAAATATCCGTTCTGATAAATCCCGGACAGACATACCCGATATACATCTCTCTTCCAAGTTCTGCTATAAGCACCTCCGTATATGCTTTTAGAGCCGCCTTGCTCGCACTATAGATACTTGTTCCTATAATACCAGCCAGCGCATCAGAACTGGAAACATTCACAATCCCTGCCATAGTAGACTGACGAAGAATCGGCAGCATCGCATTAATTGCGTATCTGCATCCATGAAAATTAATATCCATACAAGTATGTACCTGTTCTTCGGTATAATTCACTGATTTATCAAAAGGCAGAAGGATTCCTGCATTATTTATCAACAAATCAACCTGTATATTATCTTCCAAAAGTTCTTCTACAAACTGAGTCCAGTTTTCCTGTACACTTACATCAAATATTCTATAATCAAACTCATCTCTTAAATAAGTCAGTTCTTCTTTTAAACTCATCATTTTTTCTTCTGACTGTCCGACTCCGATGACTTTACAATTCTGTTCTCTTATCAACTGAACTGTCAATGCTCTTCCAAGTCCTGATGATGCTCCGGTTACTAATATTGTCTTTCCATAAATCCAGTCCATAAAAAATTTCATATTCCTTTCAAAAATGTCTTGCAAAATTTCACTTTGCTGTTATAATAATACAGTAACATTTTTTTGGCTCGTTGGTCAAGTGGTTAAGACGCCGCCCTCTCAAGGCGGAATCAGGGGTTCAATTCCCCTACGAGCTGTTTTTCTTTTTGTTTTATTATTATTTTTATTTTTTTCATTTTACATCTTTTTTAAAGATGTATTTTCCTTTAGAAGCCACACCGCCGAGGTGTGGCTTTCTTTATGCAACGCACCTCGATTCCGTATCCTTCGGATACTTCATCTCATACGTTGCTCACTAGAAATCGAAGATGGATAACTGGCTGTCCTCAGGAAGTCCTTCAAGCAGTCCCAAATCTGACATTGTCTCTATAACCGTCTTACTTAACTTACTCTTCTCTCTCAAATCATTCTTTGAAACAAAAGGTCCATCTTGTGCCGCCACAGCTTCCACTAATGCATCTGCCGCCTTTTCTCCCAATCCTTCTATTGTATCCAAACTAGGCATCAGTTTTCCATCAATAATCTGAAAATCATGCGCCTTTGCCGTGTAAATATCTAATGGTAGAAATTCGAATCCTCTGGCATACATTTCTAAAACAATCTTCATATCTCCTAAAGAATCTTCGTCCTTCTTTGATGCTTCATGATTATTTTTCTTACGCTTTAATTCAGCCATGTAATACTCTAATTTTTCTTTTCCCTGACACATTGTTTCATAATCAAAGGCTTTTGCCCTGATTCCAAAAAATGCGGCATAATATGCCAATGGATGATATACCTTATACCACGCCACACGAAGAGCCATCATAATATAGGCAGCTGCATGGGCTTTAGGAAACATATATTTAATCTTTTTACAGGACCAGATATACCAGTCCGGAACATTATGTTCCCGCATAACATCCTCTTCCTGGCGCTCCTCACCGGTTTCTTTATCTTTATAAGTCAGAAGCCCTCTTCCCTTTCGCACATGTTCCATAATATCAAAGCTCACCTGAGGTTCAATTCCTTTGTCCATCAGATAAACCATGATATCATCACGGGTACATACAGCAGTCGAAATGGTACATGTTCCTTCCTGAATCAGCGTCTGGGCATTTCCAAGCCATACATCCGTACCATGAGACAATCCCGAAACACGAAGCAGGTCAGCTATCTTGGTAGGTTTTGTATCCACCAACATCTGAATAACAAAATCCGTACCAAGCTCCGGAAGACCTAATGTTCCAATAGGACATCCGTCAATATCATCAGGTGTAATTCCAAGAGCCTCCGGGCTTAAAAACAACGACATTACTTTCTCATCATCAAAAGGTACATCTGTCTGTACATTCGTGTCTGTGAGTTTTTCTAACCGGCGAATCATCGTAGGATCGTCGTGCCCCAGAATATCCAGTTTCAACAGATTGGCATCTATCGCATGATATTCAAAATGCGTTGTGATCGTATCTACACTCATATCATTTGCCGGTTTCTGTATTGGTGTAAAATCATAGATTTCTTTATCTCTTGGAACAATAACGATACCACCCGGATGCTGTCCTGTACTTCTTCTGATACCTGTACATCCTCTGGCAATTCTGTCAATCTCTGCTGTTCTTTTTACAACGTTATGATCATCAAAATAATTCTTCACATATCCAAAAGCAGTCTTATCCGCTACACCCGTAATGGTTCCTGCTCTGAATGTATGCCCCTTACCAAACATTACCTCTGTATAAGCATGAGCATTTGCCTGATATTCTCCTGAAAAGTTCAAGTCGATATCCGGCTCTTTTGTTCCACCAAATCCGAGGAATGTCTCAAAAGGAATCTCCAGACCGTCTTTTTTCATTTTCTCACCACAGTGAGGACATACCATATCGGGCAGATCAAATCCGATTCCCCCCTCTGCCTTCTCCTTTGCGATAATTTCCTGTATTCGCTTAATTTCTCCTGAATCTGTTCCTTCGGGTGCTCTGTATTCCTTTTCAAAAAAGGAACTTTTACATTTTTCACAATAGTAATGTGGTGCAAGTGGATTACACTCTGTAATACCGGACATCGTTGCCGCAAAAGAGGAACCAACAGAACCTCTCGAGCCTACCAGGTATCCGTCTTCGTTCGACTTCCAAACCAGTCTCTGCGCCATAATGTACATTACCGCATATCCATTACCGATAATGGAATCCAGTTCTACTTCTAATCTGTCTTCTACAATTTTAGGCAAATCATCTCCATAAATTTCATGAGCTTTATCAAAGCAGATTTTTCTTAAGTTCTCTTCAGAATTTTCCAATACCGGCGGACACTTGTCAGGATGTATTGGAGAAATATTATCAATCATATCTGCAATCTTATTTGGATTGGTAATAACAATCTCTTCTGCTACATTGCTTCCCAGATAATCAAATTCTTTTAACATTTCATCTGTGGTTCGAAGATACAGCGGTGCCTGTTCATCTGCATCTTTAAATCCCTGACCGAACTGAATAATGCGCCTGTATATCTCATCTTCAGGGTCTAGGAAATGTACGTCACAGGTTGCCACCGTCATTTTGTTAAACTTTCTTCCCAGTTCAATAATCTTTCGATTAATGTCTTTCAACTCTTCTCTGGATTCTACGAGAAATCTCTTTTTATTATCAATATCAGGATTGCCTGTTTTCACCATAAAGTCATTATTACCTAGAGGCTGTACCTCAAAATAGTCATAAAACTCTGCAAGCCTTGCAATCTCCTGCTGCGGTCTTCCATGAAGAATCGCCTGATATAACTCTCCCGCTTCACAGGCACTGCCTATCATAAGGCCCTCACAGTGTTTCAAATAATCACTCTTTAAAATACGAGGTCTTTTGTTTGCAAATGTATCAATATGAGAAATAGAAATCAATTTATAGAGATTAACTCTTCCAATTAAATCTTTTACCAAAATGATGGCATGATGTGCCGGAAGTTTATTAATCAGGTTTGTTGACTGTTTTCCTTCTTCATTGACCTCATCCAGATTGTCAATTCCTTTATCTCGGAGCATATCGCACAACTTTAAGAAAATCAGTGCAGTACACTCTGCATCATCCACAGCTCTGTGATGATGGTCCAATACTATTCCCAATGCTTTTGCAACACTGTCCAATTTGTATCTTCCAAGTCCGATAATCAAGTACCTGGACATCGCCACTGTATCAATGATTGTAAAGTCACATGGAAGCCCCTGCCGTTCACAATTCGCTGAAATAAAACTCATATCAAAATCTGCATTGTGGGCTACCATAACACAATCTTTACAGAACTCCATAAACTCTGGAAGAATCTCTTCTATCTTCGGTGCATTGATTACCATATTATCATTAATGCTGGTAAGCTGCTCTATACGAAATGGTATTGGAATCTCAGGATTCACAAAGGTACTGAATCTGTCTATGATTTTGCCCTCCTGTACCTTTACTGCGCCAATCTCTATGATTTTATCACTTTTTGCACTAAAACCGGTCGTTTCCAAATCAAAAACTACATAGGTGTCATCAAGGCTCTGTCCTTTTGGATTTACAATCATATCCTTTAAGTCATCTACCAGATATGCTTCAACACCGTATATTACTTTAAAATCACATTCCTTACCTGCTTTTTTACATTCTTTTTTAATATCACAATATTCATGCCATGCATCCGGAAATGCCTGCACGACTCCATGGTCAGTAATGGCAATGGCTCTATGTCCCCACTCATAGGCACGGCGCACAAGAGCACCACATTCACTGACACCGTCCATATCACTCATCTTTGTATGACAATGAAGCTCCACACGTTTATCTACAGCAGTGTCTTTTCTCTTTTCAGTGAAAAATGCAGGAATCAGTTTCATTCCATCCACACGGCTGATTTCTACCTGTCTGTCATAAGTATCATACATTGCCACACCTTTGATACGAATAAAAGTTTTCTTTTTCACCTTAGACGTAAACTCTTTTTTTGCATTTTCATCCCCCAAGAAAATTTTTACTGCAATACTGTCTGTAAAGTCTGTAATCTCCAACGTAACAATAAACTTACCTGTCCGGGTTTCCCTGTCATCCATAGTCATAACCTGACCTTTTACAACGGTCTCGCCGGTTCCCTCAAACACATCACATAGTTGTGTATCTGAATCAAATTTAAAATCTCTTCCATATACCACTTCCGGATTATCTGAATATGTAGCTTTCTTCGGACGTTTCGGTCTTTCTGCCTGCTTCTGCTCTTCTTCCTTCTTTGGCTCATCTTTGCTTAAAAGAACATTGACTTCATTTTTCAGTCTTCTGGCATTTCGCTCTGCATATCGATTACTGTTCAAAATTCTTTTTTCGATACGTACCTCCAATGGCATATCGAATCTGTCCCTGAATATATGCTCAATCGTATCCTTTAATATTTTCATTCTTGCCTCTGAGACAATACTGGACTCTAAATCAATGACCAGTCTGCCGGACTCATCAAATCTGGTCGGTGCTTTTTTCAACATTGCAGCAATAATAGGACTGGACTCATTTAATTCCAGAAGAATACTATCTTTATATATCTCAAAAAGATTTTCCGGTGTATACTGTTTTGACAATATGTATTTTTCTATGATTTCAATAGAAATCTTCTTTCCAGTTCTTAAGTTTTTTGCCAATTGCAGATCGGAAGAGCGTCGTGTAG
>CAOXUF010000043.1:8596-12353 GCA_948560485.1 uncultured Eubacterium sp. | reverse complement strand
CACTTTCCCGTCAGGAAAGCCTTCTTCCTCATGTGCCTCCGTCTATCTCTTCCGTTCTATCACAAACACGGCCATATCCTTTAACAGCAGACCGCAGTAGCTGCCAGCACACCTTAAAAACCCCAGACAAACCACGGCAGGTCTTTAATTCCGCACAATTCCGCCACCTCTCTTCCCGGCATACATTCTATGCGGTCAGATACTATCCGACCCGGCAGATAAAAACTTTTCCACCGCCCGCCCATATGTCCATGCCATGTTCCCAATTTCGTTTTAAACCTAAAATTCCGTTTAATGCCAATCTCAAAACATAATATCTACAATTTAGTTATCGACCGAATCTTCCATCGGCAAACTTCATTGTTCTAATTCCTCACCAAACCCATCAATCATTAACTTGCAAAGAAAAGCATACCTTGCGTTCTGTTCCTTTTCCCACTCCGATTTTGCAGATAAATCGGCAATTTCTTTCAGAACATCCACCGTCGTTTTCATGTCCGTTTTACTTGGTTTAGACGGTTTTTTGTTCTCTAATATCATTTTCAATACACCGAAAACCGTCTTTGCCGTCTTATACGGCTCAATCAGCGGATTTCGGGTTGCTATAATACCCAAAATATAATCCAGTGCATCCTTTATCATCGCAACCGTAATACGCTCTTTTTCATTACTAAACAAAACCGTGTTTGGTAAAAAATACTTTATATTTCTAAGTCAGCAACCACCAGTTCAACTGGTGGTTTGCTATTAGCCCTCCAAAGGGCTATTGTTACTGCTCGCCCATAAGGGCGGGTATCGCAAGCATTCTCGCTGGCCCGCTAAAAAGCGGTACTTCTTGTATCTTCTTTTCGCGATTCTTCTGCCTGCTCTTTTATATACTTCTGCACCGCTTCGTCAGTTATATTGCCAACTGTCTCCACGTAATATCCACGCGCCCAGAATGCCTTATTCCACTTGCTCTGCAATTCTGGATGTCTGTCATAAATCATCAGCGTGCTTTTCCCCTTCAAGTATCCCATAAAATCTGAAACACGGATTTTCGGGGGGATTGCCACACTAAGATGTATATGATCCATACATACTGCACCTGCTATTATCTCCACATTCTTGTACTTGCATAATGTACTGATAATCTCCCGTATATCATTCTTCAACTGCCCGTATAATACCTTTTTCCGATACTTGGGAATGAAAACGATATGGTACTGGCATTTCCATCGGGTATGTGATAAGCTTTTATTGTCCATTTGGGACGCCTCCTATTCTCTGAGTTGGCTTGCGACACCAATCTCATTGTACCATAGGAGGCTTTTTAATGTTGTCCTCACCGCTTCCACTTACCCTATTCTCCCCAGCATAGCTGGGGGATTAGGATTTTTCATTTATTTTATATCCCATAAAACCGGACTCATTCATATAATCACTCCTTCTAATATACCATTTTCTTTCCTCTATTATTTTTCAAAAACTTTGCCTTCCTATCAAAGCATGTCCCTCCAAAAACCGATTTTCTTATTATCATATGTTCCGATAACCAATCCTCTGTCAAGGAACGCATTACGTTCTTCACAACAAGTTTCAGGCAACAGGCCACAGGCATGACAAGCCGCAAGATTTAGAGAATCCCGCCCCTGCCCTTTGCTCATAATACAAACCGGATCATTAGAGCATGTTTGCGCATGTGATATAGCTTTTTTCAATATTTGCGGAAAAGCATCTGGTCTACCTTGTCTGACCAAGCCGCCAAGAGTTCCTTCAGAATCACCACTGGCTGTATAAATAAAAATTCCTGCCATGGTTTTGCCGTCAGACTCCTCCGAACAATATAAACGTTCGCTAAGTGAAGCAATACTATAACCGCATTCAAAACTCAGTTGCGAAATCAAAAGATGCGAAAGCGTATGTAACATAATAAATTTAGGCGTAATTGTTCTTGGATGGTTCTTTCCGATAAATGAAGTAGAATAATTATCGCTTATTCTCTTTTCTCTCTCAATTACCGCCGGATTATCCCTTATCCATTTATCAATATCCGACTGCTCGAATTCAATAAATATACCCTCCCCTCGAACTTCATATGCCGGATACCACCGTGTATCGGATTCTTTAACATCGACAAACCCTTTGTCGTTTCTGTTCATTGCCGGACTAATTCTTGAAAAACCAATCAAAGCATTTACAACACGCACTTTATCAATCAATGAAACGGATTTTATATGCGGTATTTTATATTCCTTAATATCCATTTCTTCTCTGGAAAAATCCCCCAGAGCCTTTCCGGACGAAGAAGAAATCTCTCCCGTTAATGCATAATACTCGTCAATTCGATACTGTATTCCCGTAACATCAACTTCTGACGTTTCCGGTTCCAGCCATTTTTTAATAAGGATTTTTTCCACATCACTCTTCGACGCACCGACTTCCAATGCGATTTTTTCAGTCCACTTAGGCAACCGCTTTTTTATGGTATTAAGCTTATCTTCCGGTTCTTCGTCACTTATAATCGTAACACAATCTTCAAAAGCCTTACTTTGCTCTATCTTAACGTTTAACTTATCCGCATATGGCGGAATAACCAAAGAACTGTAAACAATCGGAAAATAAACCGACGAAGCACCTCTTTGTACGGTTTTAGGATAACACGGACATTTTTCCTGAATATGTCTAAAAGGATGATTGCCTGAACATCTAAAAAAATTAGTACCCGCATCCTGATCCAATTTTTCAAAACAGTCTTTATCAAATGCTCCTTTTAAAGACGCGGTTGCCCCACATGAGCAACTTACACTAAGTCCTTCAAGTCCTTCCGTACCTGATGCACCGGTTTTAAACTTTAACGCCGGTGTACCGCAAACAGGCTTTCTCGATTTGGTATGAACCCATTTTACCCAAGGAAAATCATTTAGGTGCCCTTTCTCGCAAACCGTTACGATACGTGCCACAACAAGATCTTGTTTACATTTCGGACATTGCATATGTTCGACCATATATTCGTCTCGTTCTAAAATCTTGGGATTCGCACTTTTTCTATACTCGTCAACCCATTTCCGCAAAGGCTGAAACTTTCTGCACTTAGGACAAAAATACCATTCCGGAAATCTCGCATACGCAATATTGGTCGGTATGGCAAAATAATCAACACCCAATGCCTTGGCAAACCGATCATCGTAAATCCTACCTGTATCTCCGCTCCAATATTCCGGTGCAGCCGTAACCAACGTTTGATCAGGGAAATCGACCATTGCACCGACACCATATTGTAAAACTGCCTGTGCCGCACGTACAGAATGCGAAACTCTATTCAAATCAATTTTTCCTTTAATTTGTTCAGACATTAAATCATTCCTCCCATATTACAACACTCCCCGTTACAGGGGCATCGACATTTCGCATTGAAGTAAGCGTGTCAACAGCCGCGTCTCTTCCGGCGGAGTTATATTGCCTTAACAACCGACGTTCTTCGGAGTTCGGTGGAGATACCATAAATCTTCTACCGAAATAAATCGGAATCTTATCCCCGTCCTGATTACATTCCTCTACAAGTTCCTGCCACTTTTCAAAAAATTCCTGCATTTCCGAACGAACATCTTCAATATCATCTTTTAGCTGATTTTCCGAACGAGCATTAATGCTTTTTATACGATTCAAAACAAATTCTTGAATCTCGGATATGGATTTTTCCAAATCACCCATATCAAACTTTTGAGCATCTTTGTCGTCCTTCCATTCTTCTTTTTGCCTTATCATAGCTGTAAGA
>CAOXUF010000043.1:5398-8586 GCA_948560485.1 uncultured Eubacterium sp. | reverse complement strand
GTTCAGACGTGTGCTCTTCCGATCTGCCCCCGTCGGTTCAACAAATCGATAAAACGATTCATGATAAGAACGAAATCTTTCATAATGTGACCGATCTCTGCTCTTGGTTGCATCATACTGTATAAAACACAATCCCGGGAAAGAACGCCCTACCCGACTGGATGCCTGTATATATTCACTGGTTAATTTCGGCTGCCCAACCATAAGCATTACATTAAGTCTTGCCACGTCAATTCCGACCGAAATCATATTCGTTGCCAGCAAAACACTTGAAGCATATTGCTTTGCTTCCATATTCTCCTTGGAATACTCAATCTTCTCCAATTTATCCAATGTTTCGTTTAATTCGGTAGTCGATACTCTACTTGTCAACTCATCTGCCCTGACAATAAGGCGTCTTGTGGTAAACATTCTATTAGCGGTTCTGATAATGAAATCTTTTACGTCATCATCTACTAATGTAGATGCTTTTCCTAAATCCTTCAAACTATTAAAATAAACCGTCAATGTCCAAAATTTATCTTTTATTTCATCCGGCAAATCCATTGTATATGCCTTCTGCATTAAAGCCGCCATCATACGAATTTCAGTCATCGCTTTTGTCTTTCCGGAAGGCATAATACCAATATACTTTCTTCCATAGATTCCTTTTTCGTAATCGATTGTTGATTCTCGTGCAAAAAAGGAATCCTCGGCATCTAACCCAGGGGCAGGAAACTGTACCACTTCCCTATTATACAACACGGAGCATTGCTCCTTTGCCCTTCTAATCGTAGCCGTAGAAGCAATGATTTTAGGATAAACCCCCTTTTGACCGCATATTCCGTCAACGGCAGTTTCGTATATGCCTACAACCGTACCAAGCGCCCCTGATATAAGGTGAAGTTCGTCTTGAATAATCAATTCCGGTGTTCTGTTATTGCTTCCTATGCCAAAGAAAGCACCTATACGCCCGTCCCATGGCATCATCGCAAATTTATCAACTGTACCGAATAAGAGCGTAGGCGGATTACGGTATAATTCGTCATCTATAATTTGAATAGGGAGTTTATTTGTAAAATCACAATCCTCTTGCGGACAAAACATATAAAAATGTTTCCCGCTTCCCATATTATACCCCCATTCACCAACCAATTTATTGTTTCTGTCATCCTTTACCATTTTCGTTCCGCACCAAGGACATTTTAAAACCTGAAACTTATTATGTCTTTCTTTTTCACTACGCACATAATAATGTTTACTGACATTTTTCAATTTCTCTAAATGGTAACTTGCAGAATTCTTACCTTCATTCCTATTCGGAATATGCGTTCCGCCAATCCATAGGCCGATTGAAATAGGTTCCTTCCCTAATGAATATATCGGATATTTTCGATGCTTTTTTTCACATTGTTGTCTGATATATTCACATGCGCATATCAATGTTGCCGCGCGTGTGAATTGTTGTGCCGCCAAAAGCCGTAACGTATATCTCATAATTACGGTTGTTCCGGCCGCTTCCTTAGAATGAGTCAACCGTCTATAAAATATCGCAAAAGCGGTCAAGCCTAAATATGCTTCCGTTTTGCCGCCACCGGTAGGAAACCATATCAAATCAACAATATTACGTTCCGGCGACTCATCATAGACAATAGAATTGATATCCATTAGTAAAAACGCAATCTGAAACGGTCTCCAACGGCAACTTGCATCATCTTCTTTATAATAATCCACCTTGCGAAGCCAATCCGAAATTTCTTCGTCTTCCGGATATCGATCCGCACTCTTCTTCGCCATATCCGATTGCATCGTGATATGTACTCGCTGCATGAACATTGCCCTGTTTGCTAAAAGAAACGCTTTATATGCGGTTTCATTTTCTTTCAAAGTTTTAATGCCGGCATACATCCTTTCATATGCCCGCCTGCATTCCGCAATATTCTTTGAAGCCGCCGAAATATATTTAGTGTCAAGCAAAGAAGCCGTCTTTTCTAAATCAACTACCCAACTTTTATATAAATCCACCAAACTATACATAGAGGAAATCTTGGTATCTCTATCTATAGAATTTAAATCCGACAAATATTTCATTGACAGTTCATTATTTGTTATTACCCTATTCTTCGGAAGAGAAAAATTCATGGCCGGAATTTCCTCTATAGGGAAAAACTCATTCCAGACACTGCCTTTACCCTGCTCGTCAATATCCCAGTCTACCGAAGTACCAAGTCCCGTACCGTATATTTTTTTGTGGCGATAAAGAAGTTCAAGAGAGCATTCTTCTTCATCCATCAAATGAATATCCGGATTGGGATTGCTCTCAACAAAGGAAAAACAATTATTATGAGTATTAATCTCAATACGTGATTGAAATATGCAATGGTTGGCTTTCGCCGGAACTTCTTCAAGTTCGTTTACAAGCATAACCGTAACTGACCATATGTCATCCGATACCTTCGTTCGTAAAGCAACTATTTTTGCACTTGTTCCGTCAAGTTCTCTGTTTGATTCGGCATCAACGTATTCCCCCTTTGAAAAATCCAATATAAACTCCGAAATTTCATGCGGAACACGGACATATCCAGCATTGCAATAATCCACAAATCTATATGCTATTTGCTTCAAAATCTGATACTCGTTTTCGGGAATAGTATCTTTCTCGAAAATATCTCTGACTTCCTTTGCTTTGATTTGAGTCAGAAGTTTCATTGTCCCCGTATTCTTATCAAAAGACATTTTATGTGCAAGTTCCGGCGGAACAGCATAATGTTCAGGATCGGCAGGGGTATACGGTATTGCACAATCCGTTATTAACGCCTTTCTATACGTTGCAAACGTTACTTTCCCCTTTATAATATCTGCATTTCCCTTTATAAGAAATGTAATACCCATTGATGACGGCATATACTGCATGGACATGCCAATCTCTTCATCCAGATTTTCATCTGCCGTTTCGTCAAATTCAGACACGTGTTTACGGGATTCTTGCGCCGGTTCCGTTTGGGTCTCAGCCTCCGCATCAGATTCTTCTTTATCGGTACTTCCGTCTGCTTCCGGTAAAGGAACCGTTTCATCGTTATCCTGATTCATTTGATTTCCCTGCGGAAAAAGTATCCCCACGGAATAACGGCTTGTCGGTGTGCTGGAAATCAGTTCATGTTCAATATCCGGCAGAGAAAATTCCGATCCCGGTCCAAGCAGTTCCGATT
>CAOXUF010000043.1:0-5388 GCA_948560485.1 uncultured Eubacterium sp. | reverse complement strand
CGATTTGATAATTTTAATATACTCTTCTCGTGCATCAATTAATTGTTTTCTGATTTCACTTTCGTTCACATCAATACCTCCGCTTCCGTAATCGGTTTATTAACCAAGTTAATACTTACATTGATACTTTCGGACAACTCTATAACATTTTCCAATTCCAGCGTTTCCGAAAGATTATCCACATTATTATATACGACTTCAAGTACGCTTCCTTCTTGCGGAATATGCCCGCTCAACTTATTGTTAATTGCCTTACCGATAAGTTCAAGGATTGTCCTGCGCTCACGCCTAACGATGCGACATGCCTCAAAATAACCGTTGATATCATTCAAAATCTTCACATCTTGAGTAACTTTAGCAATATATCCCATAGTTTCTACATCTCTTGGCCCCACAATATGACTGTCCTCTACTAACCATGAGCGAATTGTAGCCTCTTGTAATGAACTTCCAATCTTACGCAATTTTTTTGCAATATCGGAATATGTGTAATCCCCTCGCATCTTATATCTCCTTAGCGCATTTTTCCAATATTCGGCCTTTTCAGAAGCCTCTATTACTTTTGTGCTCAATTTCCCCGTATCAAGCAGTTTTTCATAAATGAAGTCTACAATATTTTTGGTATAGTCATCCCTTCTTGTAAATACCAAAAAATCCCCCCATAACAACTTATCCACTGTCTTCTCCGTAACACTTCCTGCTTCGTGATTGAATACAACCGCCGTATAGTATTTTGAGAAAAAAATCCGTTCACCGGTCACGAACACACCTACATGTTTAACTTCCGAAGTAGGGGAATTGCTATCGGAAACAAGCCCGCTCTCTACAAATCTACCGATATCCAGAACATTCAATTTTTCAATATACTCCTCTAAATCCGAAAATTCTTGAACAATATTTTCCTCTTCGTTATCGTAATATATATCCTCCGAATTCTCTTCATTATATCCGATACCACAAATCATAGAATTCAATCTTTTCTCGGACTTGTCTTTTTTCTTCTTTTGATAGCCAAACGATTTATTTTCACATTCATACAACAAAATATCAATATTTTTTGCAGAATGACATTGAAACGGATTAAATTTTTTACCGTTAATGTCTCCGACCACAAGAATCGATTCATATTCATGAGTTGCATCAAAGCGATTCGCCGTAACACATATAACACAGTCATCATTATCTTTCAAAACACCGGTCATAACCAGCATCTCTGCATAATAAGCCTTTGGTACTACTATTGCAATTTTTCTCCCGCTGTGTTTAGCCAAATATTCTTTTATCGCCAATGCCTTCGGAGATTGGTTCATAAACTCATGATATTTTTCTTCTATGTCGTTAATCACGGCAATGCACAATTCTTCTGCTACACCGGCTTTATCGGCAATATCCCATAATTTGTCAATACGCTCTTTCGGGGACAAAACCGTAGCACCAATCTTTAAACTTGCAACTATATTTTCCATCTGGCACATCGAAAATACAGATGTAGTTAATAAATTCAATAGTCCATGGGCAGACAAAATAAATTCGTTTTTTTGTTCGCTAATCCAATTAGATTGCCTAATCAAAAGCAGTGTATTTTTTAATCTACGATATTCGTCCCAAGTCCACCCACCCGGGACAAGAATCGACGAGACCGTATTATTAACAATATTATCAATCTGCTTTTCTAACTCTACCGTAAATGAATTAACGCATTTAATTTCTCCTGCACTTTTTGACAAATAACCTTTTGTACAGGCAAATATGTTCGCTTCCTCGTACATATCTAAAATATGGTCACTGGCATCAACATTAAGAAGCAAAGCAATATGTACAAAACAAAGAGATTTTCTCCTTAACAAATCGGCTAACTCCGAACTGTTTTCCGTTAAAGAATGCACTCCGTTGACAAGCAATCCTACTACCTTGTTTCCGTATTTGTCAAGAACAAGATCTCTTGCAACAGACATTTTCCCGGCAATTTTAAGAACAGGAATAGCCTTTGTCGGATTAGTCCCGAATTGTATTTCTTCCTGACCTGTATAATACGCCGCCGGTACAATATCAAGCAATCCTATCCGCTTTTTCTCCCCATATACAATGCTCAAATGCTTACATATTTCCGAAAAATCTCCTCTGTTGGATACAATGACTACCGCCACATTAATCAAACTTGGGACATCCGCAATAGGTATATCAAAAATATGAGATAAAAATTCCTCACGATTTGTTTTTGACTTACGCACACCTCGTCCGTCAGTCAGTGAAGACGTTCCATAATATGGTTTCACCAAATGTTTATAGCGTTTAAAGGATACTTTGCGTATTGATTCACCGTTTTTGCCTTTCGCGTCTTGTCCAAGAACCATATACTTAATTCCGTTACCGTCTTCTAATCCTTTCCAACGATATCTTTTATTTTCATACATTACCATATCACCGATTTGAAATCTGGAAATGATATCGTCATTTGTCCAAAGATTATAAGACAGACACCCTAATGTAACGGCCACCACCGATATAATATCAAAACAAATCGATCCTGTATGCAATGCAAAGTTGACAGAATGCTTTTCACCGGCAAAAACATTATCGAAAAATTCGATATAGCGCTCTATAATACTTTCTTTTGAAATCAGTGCATCTTCATAATAAATATCACACTTATCAAGCATAACACTTATAAGATTATTATCCGTCATACAGATACACTCCTGCCTAATTATTTTTCATTAGCATATCAATACATTTCAGAATAAACAAAGCCATTTCTTCAATTACGGGAATTGTAACGGAATTACCCAGTTGCTTATATTTTTGCAAATCCGGTAGATCTTCCGGAAATGAAAAGCCGTCATTTCCGTTACCATCTAAAAATGCATAATTTACAAAGCCTTGCAACTTCCCCCATTCTATTGGAGTCATAACACGAATTCCCATATCATTTAACGGAGTTTTTTTCCCCTTAATTTCCATGCCCGCAATTCCTTCTTGCGGATCAAAAATCAGATTTCTTTCACGACCGGAACCACCGGTTGCCAGTAATGTATTTGCAATCGGTTTTTCTATGTTCGGTCCATTTACAATTCGATATCCGAATCCATACCCTTTGCCTTCTTGTCTGGCCCTATGTTTAATAAGTGTATCCAAATATCCGGATGCCATATAATATTTTGCATCCACATTATGTTCCAGCACGTCATTTAAATTATCATATAACTGTTTCCCTCCGGATTTCGGTAGTTCTTTCGGTAACCCCAAAAGCTGCTCTTTCCCGAACCTCTCCGTATCAAAACCGATTAAATAGGTTCTGGGACGATTCTGGGGCACACCAAAATCACGAGAATTCCTAATAAAATCTTTTGGCTTGTACACCGGCATGCCATCTTCCGATAGTTCAACCCCTATAATATAATATCCTAGTTTAATTTCTAATGTTTCGATGATTTTTTTAAATGTTTCCCCTTTGTTATGTGTCACAAGTCTGTCAACGTTTTCCAGAAAAAATACTACCGGACGAGTCCGTTCAATAATATCGGCAATATGAAAAAATATCTTTCCTTTTTCTTCATTTTCAAATCCTTCCTGAAGTCCGACTCTGCTAAAGGTCTGGCAAGGAAAGCCCGCAAGCAAAATATCATATTCCGTTTGCTCTATGAGAGTTTTGAATTCGTCGCTGGTCAAATCATGTTTCGGATTATCTCCGAACAAATGCTCATAGGTCTTACATGCGCACTTGTCTATCTCCGCCGATAACACATTGGTAAATTTGCCCGTCAATTCAAATCCTCGCCGTATACCGCCTATACCTGCACATAAATCAATTGTTTTATATGGTGCAACCGGTAATACACGTAATTCATCTATGATTACGGACATACAATAATCCAATTCTTTCTTTATCTCATGCCCCCAAAATCTTAACACTACCCAGCCTTCCCGCTGCAATCTTTCGGTCACATCATTATCACGCCTCATATTTCTTTCAATCTTAGCTATCCAAAATTCTTGATTACTCTTTATTTCTTCGCGGGCACATTCCCAATTATACCCATGCCAGAAATCTCCGTCACAAAAAACAGCAATCTTCCTAGCCGGAAACGTAATGTCTGGTTTCCCGAATACTGATTTATCATTTCTTTTAAAAGTCGTTATGCCATAACGAATCAGTTCCGTGCAAAGCGTACTTTCAAGTGCCGTATCTTTATTTCGCACTCGACTCATATTATACTTAATTTCTTCCTTGGTTTTCTGGCGAGCCATTGCGCATCACCTCACTTCTTAGTTTCAATATCATCAATATTTTTATCTTCGACAAATTCCACTACATCACCAATACTACATTGAAGTAATTTGCATATTTTTTCCAAACTTCCCATGGAAACAGGCTGATTTTTTGCCAACCGTCCCAAAACATTTCCCGTTATTCCGGCTTTACATGCCATTTCTGTTCTCATCATATTCTTATCAATAAGAAGTTTCCAAAGTTTATTATAACTTATAGCCATTTAAAAACCTCCGACACCAAGCAATCTGATATAAATATACATTATAAAGTTTATCATAATACCCCTTATAACACAACTACAATTCACGAAAAAGTGAGTACACTGCTTTCTCGATTATTACTCTCCACTGCAAGCATAGCATTTTCGATACATCATATTTTAAGATGGCACAGTACATTAGAAAGTACAACGCCACCTTAAAATCTGACCATATTCAAACCCCATCGTCAACTCCAAAAGCCTATAAATGCCTTCTCCCATTCATCTGGAACACATCATGCCCTTTAATACTCTTCACCGCCTGCCCCAGACTCCTGGCCCTCCCATGCTGATGGTACGGCTGGGAAGCCCTATGCTTATGGAAAATAATACACTCCCCCTCCCCCGGATACTCCGGGTTATGGATATACCAGATATGCCCCGTGTTCTTCGACTGAATCGTCACATCATATTCCTCCGCCAGAATAATGTTAAAATAAGACCTATCCAGCCTCCCGATCTCTTCCGCCCGGAACATCGGTCACACCCCCTTTCCCGAACCATGTCGACAGCGCTTCCTCCACAATTCCTGCCACGTCCGCAGGTTTCACACCGGCAAAATACCTCTCATACACATCCGCCGACAGCCTGATAGGTTTTCCAGCAGAATCCTTCTTCCCTTTCCCGCCGTCAAGCGTTTCCAGCACCCTCTTCTCCGTCACATTTCCGGCCATGCCCCTGACGCACTTCGCAGTCTTCGCATCCAGCCTGATCTTCCCCTTCTCCGCCAGCCCGGACACCACCCCCTGCTCCTTCTCCGACAGATAAGACAAATCCACTGCCGCCACCAAAGGCAGCGTCCCCTCGTCCAGCCGCCCCTTCAAAGGCTCCTCCAGCTTCTGCACCCGCATATACC